>JBCCWF010000213.1:0-10611 GCA_039194035.1 Cyanobacteria bacterium P01_E01_bin.6
GCGCGCGGGGCTTCTTACCACAAAAATGTTGGTTCAACTTAAGCGTGGAGCGCTATAGACGAGGTTTAACGATCTGAAATAAGGCTTTGTAGATTAACCAATCTTTTAGCTTCACTCACCTAATCGTTTGTGCCGAGTGAAGTGTCAATACTAAACATAAGGGCTGATGACTTCTGCAAGTGTTGAATGATGGCCTTCTTAAAAGTGACAACCCTAAAATTAAGTTGCGACGCTGCACTAGTTTGTCCAGTTTTCACTAGGCACAAAAAGTTCTAAAAATTGATCAGTTAAGGACATTGGTAAGTCTGACTGATGGGAAATTACACCATGGCTGATGCCAGCAATTAACCCAATGAATGCTGGCAAAATAAAAGACGCAAGATTATTCATCAGTTACTTTTCTATCGACATCATCAACATCTCAAGGTTCAAATCATTCATATGTAACGATTATTACGGTTTGTCGCGCTATCGTTGATGCAATGCGACTATGGCATTGAAAAAATGCGTAAATCGAATAAATTCGTCTTTTGTCACTCTTTTAGAATTTCCACTAACCCTGTGGAGCTGAACCCTGCTTAACCTCTTCAAATCTTGGCGTACGGCATCATGGGTAAACATTAAGCAGGGCTATCTAATGGGGTAACGTGGCGCGTCTTTCCATGGGAGAATTGAGACTGCTCACCTAACATTTCTCCTGCTCTCCACAACTGCATACCCAATCTCAATTGATTCGTTTCCCATTTATGCAATGCAGCAGTGACATCATGGTTATGAGTTTCTAAAGCATCGACAAGAGACATTGCATTAGCAGCACCTTTGGAAACCCCTGCAGCTGTATGTGGACGGGGAATAAAGGCCGCATCACCCACTAAGGCAATCCGTCCAAATATCATCTGCGGGACACCTAAATCTAGAATTGCTTGAACAAACGGGGCTTTGGTGGCAGCAATGAGATGTTGAAAGGGGTATGGCAGTACTTGATTCGCGTAGGAGCGCATGTGCTGCTCAACTTCTATCGCCATCATTCCAGGTGGAATCGACGAATCGCGGCGATCGCCCACTCTATCCGTGAGAATAGCGGGTAATTCTGTGGCCTCGTCATAATTGACATACCAAACCCAGTTAAACCGCCTTTCTCCAGGAAAAAGAGATTCATTCTCTCCAGGAATCACATATTGCAGAATGTGGGAGTTGGGAAATTGATAAAAGACAAATCGCTCTGTCAGCAGATTGGCGGTTTTTGGGGAAAGGTCTGTTTCAGGCACTAATCCTCGATATGCAACGTAGCCTGCATAGTGAGGGTGATAGCTGGGCAGAAGATGTTGACGCACGGTCGAATTTGCCCCATCGGCACCAATCAACAAACTGCCCGTGTCAGATGTTCCATCGCTAAATATAGCGGTGACACGATCATCAGCCTGCTGAATATCGACTAAGATTTTTCCCTGGTGGTAGTGACTATCTGGAAAATGTCGCATCATATTGCCATACAACACATTCCAAGATGTCAAGGTCTGACGCATGGCTAATCGTCGAGCAATGCTACCGTCTTGATTCAAATAGAGCCGTTCGTTTGCGACAACCCCTAGAGGCGCACCATAATCAACACCTGCTAGCTGAAATGCATCCACGATTTCTGGTTGTAAGACAATGCCTCCGCCCCGGCTGCTGAGAGGATGGGGCGATCGCTCGTAAATATCCACATCCCACCCAATTGATCGCAGGAGAATACCTGAAAAGAGTCCCCCTAATGATCCGCCGATGATGATGGCATGTTTTTCGATTTCATGATTTGTGGTGACTGTCATCCTCCAACCTCCATTAATGATTGGACAGCGTTTTGCAATGCTGTGTGCATGACTTCGACGGATTGGGCTCCGGAGAGCATTTCCTGCCCAATCCGAATGTTTGGTACGCCGTGAATCCCCTGGGCGATCGCCTGGTGCTCCAATTCACGGATCTCTTGTGTTCCTTCATCAGACTGCAGGAAGATCGTAACCGCGTTTTTATCTAGGCCAATGTCATCGGCCAGACCAGCCAGAGTGGCAATTTCAGCAATGTTTTGGCCTTCGGTAAAATATGCGTTGAGAATGCGTTCAGCCATGTGAGTTGATAACTTCTGTTGTGCTGCTAGCCAAATGAGACGATGCGCCTTCAGCGTATTGGGTGTCACTTGGATCAAGTCATAGCGAAACTGAATATCATCATTTCGCGCTGCTTGGACTGTTTGTTCGTCAAGGTGCTGGGAATACTCCCAACTCCCAAATTTATTAGAACGATACGTTCGTCGATCGAGTCCCATTTCCGGCATCTTTGGATTTAGCTCGAAGGGATGCCAAACAATCTGAATATCTAATGGACTATCGATTGACGACATGAGTTGGGTCATTGCTCTTTTCAACCGTGATTCCGCGACTAAACACCACGGACAAATAAAATCGGATGTGATTTCAATGATTAAGGTCATGATGTCTCCTGCAATAGCGATCTGTAATAGCGATAGGCTCCCCATAGCGACGTCCCAAAACATCATTCGTTCAACATCGCTAGAACCCCAAAATGGGCTTGTATGTTAAGTCGAGAGTCTGGAGTACGAAGCGATCCAGACTCTCGTTAAACTCTTTCCGGCTGACGTTATCAGCCCAAGAATGTAATGAACGTTTCTTGAAACATGCTCACGCATTGACGCCACCATCAATCGTCAGGTTGGCACCTGTAATGTATGCTGCAGCTGGTGAAGCCACGTACCCAACCAGGGAAGCGACTTCTTCGGGCCGTCCATATCGACCGAGGGCAGTCAACGGCAAAATCTGTTCAGCAAATTCACCTTCAGCTGGGTTGAGGTCTGTATCAATGGGGCCAGGCTGGATGGTGTTCACCGTAATTTTCCTAGATCCTAAATCTCTTGCCCAAGCGCGAGTAAATCCAGCAACCGCAAATTTGCTCATGGTGTAAAGCCCAATGCCTGACAGCGGCATCCGTTCTCCAAAAATGCTGCCAATATTGATGATTCTGCCGCCTTCACCCATTCGTTTAATCGCTTCACGCGCCGCCAGGAATCCCCCGCGAATGTTCAAGTTGACAATCTTCTCAAAGTCTTCGTCGGTTGATTCCTCCAACGTGCCTAATGGGAAAAACCCAGCGTTATTGACCAAAATATCGAGATGACCTGCAAATACTTGGTCCATTTTCTCAAATAAAGCGTCTACGCCTGCACTGGTGCCCATGTCGGCCTGTATCATCGTTGCTTGTCCGCCCTGAGATTGAATCTCGCCTACGATTTGTTGGGCTAGATCACCAGAGCGTGCATAGTTGACGATGACATGAGCACCTTCAGCTGCGAGCTGTTTGGCGATCGCCGCTCCAATTCCTTTTGATGAGCCAGTGACGAGTGCTTTTTTGCCTTCTAATGTCTTCATCATCAGTTCCTCCTGATGTTGTGTGCTTAAACTGTTGTGGATTTCCATCGATTCCTTTACTGGGTGATGGTGTTTCAACCGCAACAATGTCACTGTAATCCCATTCAATAAGGATGTTAATATGGCTATCGCGCCAAAAACTTTTGCATTAAACGCAAAAATAGATGGATCAATTTGCCGCGATGCGAGCCTTCACCAGAGTCGTCGAAACGGGAAGTTTTTCAGAAACCTCCCGTCAATTAGGAGTTGCTGTGTCTTCTGTGACTCGCCAAGTCAATGCTTTAGAAGCGATGCTGCGCACTCAACTGTTCAATCGTTCTACTCGAAGCATTACGCTCACGCCGCAGGGGCACAGTTACTATGCCAAGGCTGTTCAAATTCTCCAGGATGTGGAAGCGGCAAATCTCTCAGTTGCCGAGCAGGATGAAGTGCCACGAGGGTTATTGCGAGTAAGCCTGCCTGTTGCATTTGGACGTCTTCATGTCGCGCCATTGCTCGGAGATTTTTTGGCGCAATATCCGGAGATGACATTGGATTTGACTTTTAGTGATGGGCTGGCAAATCCAGTTGAAGAAGGACTAGATATGATCATCCGCATCGGTAATCTTGATCGGTCTGGAGCGGCTTGGATCGTTCGTAAACTGGCGTCTCACATCCGAAGAATTTGCGCTAGTCCGGCCTACTTTCAGAACTATGGCAAACCAGAGCATCCAAACGACTTAGCTCACCACAATTGCCTATGCTTTAGCTATTCCGTTGGCTATGACACATGGCGATTTAAGCGAGGCCAAGAGGTCTGTGAGGTGAAGGTCAGTGGCTCACTGGTTGTCAATAATTCAGAAGTCCTTCGGCAGGCTTGTTTAGATGGAGTGGGTTTGATTTTGATGCCGACGTGGCTCATTGGTGCTGACATCCGTGACGGGCGTTTAGAAGCGGTGCTCACCGATTTTCAGTTCTATCCTCATACCGAGGTGGATACCGGCATTTATGCGCTTTATCTACCAAATCGCCGCCATTCTCTGAGAGTGCATACGTTTGTTGATTTTCTGATTCAGTACTTAGGTAACTCACTCGATTTGAAGGATTAGGGCAGTATGTGAGTATGGACACACACACCATATTCATCGAAAACCGCCGCATACGCTTAAAATATCTGCTCCCTTCACGTTCGATTTTTATGTTCGTAAAACACTGTGTTTAAGAGCTATACAATAGCGCCAAGATCCTTAGGTGGGACTTCGAATGCAGGAATACACGTTGATTATTCACGGCTGGAGCGATTGTTCTGATTCCTTTGTGCAGCTCAAAGAATTTTTGATCGATCAGCGCATTGGCAATGTTGATTCTATTCTCTATGCCGACTTTGAGTCACGGGAAGATAGCATTACGTTCAACGATGTCATTGATGGGTTTAACGATGCACTCAAAACGCGTCAACTCATTGATCGGGATGGCAAAAAACTGGTGAACCTCAATGTCATTGTTCACTCCACTGGGGGACTGGTCATCCGGCATTGGCTGTGGCGTTACTATGGCGATCGCCCTCAGGATTGCCCCGTGCGGCGCATCATCATGCTGGCCCCTGCCAACTATGGTTCTCCCCTGGCTCATCGGGGCAAGTCATTCCTCGGACGATTGGTGAGAGGGCGTTGGCGCGTGGGTGACCTGTTTGAAGTCGGCACACGCTTGTTGGATGGACTAGAGCTGGCAAGTCCCTATCAGTGGGAGTTAGCTCATCGAGATGTGTTAGTGGACCAACCTGTTTATCGCCCTGACTTGATTCAGCTCACTATTCTCATCGGTCTCGAAGACTATGCTGGCATTCGAGGGTGGGTCAATAAACCCGGAACAGATGGCGCAGTGGTGATTGCTGGCACAGGAGTAGACACCATCAAAATCGTGCTCGATTTCACCGTACGAGAGCATGTGTCGTCTGCTCCATTTGATTGGCAGGCGATCGCCCCGCCAAAAGAATTTGCCTTTGGTGTGATGAAAGACGTGAACCACGGCACAATTGTTGATGCAACGTGGGATGCAGAAAGTCCCGTTAGTCAGTTTTTGGTGAACGCACTCACAACCAGAAATGCTAGTGATTTTCGTGCTTTCCAACAGACCTTAAAAGTTCAGACCGAGTTGGCCTATGATGACAATCCAAAAGACTCTCCCTACCAACAGTTCATTGTTCATGGGATTGATGATCAAGGAGCGGATGTACTGGACTTTACCCTTGAGTTTGCGTTGAGCAGGTCAGAAACCAACCCATTCCTGCCCAAGCGTCTGTGGTCCGAAGAGGAACAAGATCTGAGTCAAAACGTCCATCGCATCATTGCTGATGAATTCCATACCTGTGGACAAAACGCTAGCTATCGTCGCTTTTTAGTGAACATCAACCAACTCAAGTCATTTTTGCGTCAGGCAAGCGATCGCCTCAACTCAACTATCAAAATCAGCGTCGAAATTTTCATCCCAGCTATCGAGCAGGGTATTCGTTATGATGCGAAGAACTTAAGAAACGCGATTCTTTTCGATTCAGCCCAAGAGAACCCAAACCTGCCGTCATTCTTTCACGAAAATACAACAACGCTTATCGAGCTTCGTGTGAATCGCCTGAACGAGTATGTCCACATTGACCCGCTCTCAAAACGCCAACGCCGCTAAGGAATGAAAGAGAACCAGAAATTATTGTGTTGGTTGTTCTCCGCCTCCGGCGGGGGACAACCATGCCATTTAAACAGCAAACAGCGTATTCCTAAGGAGCATGTTCCAAAAACACTAAATCGCATGAAGAAGTAGCAATGCTTCCTCATGCGATTTGGTACGGCTCACAATCACATATCTGGGAGCGCGATTTCACGATTCTGATAAATCATCCCGACTTGAATCACTAGAACTGGGCGATGCTTTGTAGAGAGCATCAAGCTTCTCACGGGCATCATCAACAGACACAGACCGCATGACCAGATAAGGCTCGCGAACAACTTTGCCGGACTCATCCAAAAGCTCAGGATGAGCAGTAGCCGGATCAAACCTCTGTGGTTGATCTTTTCTATTGCGGGTAGATGGGCGACGAGAATCTGTCCCAAGCACCATTAAATTCCGAATTAAATTTGATATTGCAAGAAATGCTAAAACCGTGAATGCAATGATGTAAACCAGATGGAGTATCATCTTAAACCTTTTTAAGTGTTAGTCCAGATCAACAACCTAAAGCCAACCCAGCTCTAAATAGAGGTAGATGTGACAATCTAGACCACTCATGAGAGAGTCTCTGCTGTAAGCTCAAACAATCCTGATCACAACAGGCAGAAGCAAACAGATCATCAAAATTTAGCCGGGTGTTTTTATTGAATACGTATCCGCTCCTCATTATCTATCATACCGCCCAAGGGCGAGTAGTTTCATTTGGTACAGGAACTATCTGTGATCCTTGAAAATCCTGAAGATCCTTGGAAGATTCGTGTTTGAAACCCAAACCAAGGTGAGAACCACAGTGCTCAATCTAGACGAGGTTGATCAGCTGCATGCTGACCAATGCAAGTTGTCTACGGTCAATTGCGTCACGCATAATAGCGACGTTTTCTTCAAAAGCCACTGAATGCAGCACCCAGGTGATCGGTGTGACCCTAGAAGAAACGCAGCTGTGTTCAGATCAAATGCTCATGCCGAGTTAACTTTTATTGCCCATGAGTCGATGGATAAAATGCGATCGCCATCAGGTATCGGGCGATCGCCTCAAATCGCTACTATAGTGGCTATGGATACTGAACAAGTTGCTGATGCAAACGCGCTGATTCAAACGCTACGATCAGTATCCCGATGTTCAATTCATCCCTTTATGTGATTGTCCATGTCCAGCTCAGACGAATCATTGCAACAGCCTGACCAGAATCCTCAAAAGGTTCATCTTCCAAAAACTAGCGAATCGGAATCGCTGAAAAAAATCCGCCACACAATGTCTCATGTGATGGCAATGGCCGTGCAAAAGTTATTTCCAAAAGCTCAAGTCACCATTGGGCCTTGGATTGACTATGGGTTTTACTATGACTTTGACAATCCCGATCCGTTTACAGAAAAGGATCTGAAGGCAATCAAAAAACAGATGATCAAAATCATCAATAAGAAATTGCCGATCGTCCGAGAAGAAGTAAGCCGCAGTGAAGCGACTCAGCGAATTACGGCCCTCGGAGAACCCTACAAACTAGAAATTTTAGAGGATCTTGAAGAACCCATCACCATCTATCACCTCGGAGAAGAATGGTGGGATCTGTGTGCTGGGCCACATGTGGAAACCACACAAGATTTGAATCCTAAAGCATTTGACTTAGAAAGTTTGGCCGGGGCTTATTGGCGGGGTGATGAAACAAAGGCTCAACTTCAGCGTATCTACGGCACGGCATGGGAAACGCCAGAACAGCTCGAAGAATACAAGCGCCGTAAAGAAGAAGCCAAGCAACGGGATCATCGTCGATTGGGGAAAGAGCTGGGTCTATTCATCTTCTCGGATGATGTTGGGCCGGGGTTGCCACTGTGGACTCCGAAGGGAACCGTATTGCGCTCGACTCTAGAGGATTTCCTCAAGCAAGAGCAGCTCAAGCGCGGCTATCTGCCGGTGGTCACACCTCACATTGCGCGGGTTGATTTGTTCAAAATCTCTGGACACTGGCAAAACTATCGAGAGGACATGTTTCCTCTCATGGCTGACAACGATGAGGAACGAGAAGGAGAGCGTGGGTTTGTGATGAAACCCATGAACTGTCCCTTCCATATTCAGATCTATAAGAGTGAGCTGCGCTCTTATCGTGAACTGCCCATGCGGTTAGCAGAATTTGGCACGGTCTACCGCTATGAACAGTCTGGAGAACTGGGTGGCCTCACGCGGGTACGCGGGTTCACCGTTGATGACTCTCATCTGTTTGTGACGCCGAGTCAGCTGGATGATGAGTTCTTGAAAGTTGTGGATCTGATTCTCTCGGTGTTCAATAGTCTGCGATTGCAGAACTTTAAGGCTCGTATGAGCTTTCGCGATCCGGAGTCGGATAAATACATCGGCTCCGATGAGGTTTGGGAAACGTCTCAAAATGCCATTCGACGGGCAGTAGAGACACTGGGGATGGACTATTTTGAAGCTCCAGGAGAAGCGGCTTTTTATGGCCCCAAGCTGGATTTTATTTTCAGTGATGCCCTAGAGCGAGAATGGCAACTGGGAACAGTGCAAGTGGACTATAACTTGCCTGAGCGATTCGAATTGGAATATGTGGCGGAAGATGGCACGCGTCAACGGCCTGTCATGATTCATCGTGCGCCGTTTGGCTCTCTAGAGCGATTGATCGGCATTTTAATTGAAGAATATGCGGGTGATTTTCCATTGTGGTTGTCCCCTGAGCAGGTGCGGTTACTGCCTGTGACGGAAGACCACGCGGCATTCGCGCGACAGATTGCTGAAAAAATGCAGGCATTGGGAGCACGGGTCACCGTTGATGAGGGGAGCGATCGCCTCGGCAAAATGATTCGCAATGCTGAAAAAGCAAAAATTCCTATTATGGCCGTGATTGGTGGGCAAGAAGTGGAAAACAACACCCTTAGCCTCCGGGTGCGCCATACAGGCAAACCAACGGAAGATCTCGGCTCAATGTCAGTTGATATCGTGATGGAGCGATTGCAAGCCGCATTGACACAGCACAGTGACTTCTAGTCTTAGAGCGGTAGACAGTGAGTGATGACATGGTAGCGTTTCCCAGCGAGGTAAACGCCACTTTTTGGTTTGGCTACATCCTTGATGCTCAATGCTCAGGCAGAAAACACCCGGACAAACTCTTAAATACGGGTTGCAGACAGCACGCCAAACCGAACGAGCCCACGGGCGTAGCCTCGCTGCATCAATCGCATCGAGAGAGCCGCCTGAATTGTTTTGCGCCCCGCCTTTATTAACCCAATGACTGCTGCTGGGGAGATAGCCGACGCGATCACTTCTGACCAAAACGGAGACACCGCTGTTGTCCAGTCGGCGGTCTCAATGTTTTGAAACGGAAGATCGTGGGCGATCGCCGCAAAGTCTGGCAACGAAATAACGTAGGGTAGGCAATACACCTGATAGATTTTCTCCAGGTGCTTTTGCTCATCATCGGTCAAAAGCCCCCCTGAGCTGACATCGGTTGGGCGGTGACACCAAACGGCCATCACAAACCGTCCTCCCGGCTTGAGCACACGACAACACTCGTTCATAAACTGAGCTTTATCGGGCATGTGTTCCCCGCTTTCAAGCGACCAAACAAGGTCAAATGACGCATCCTCAAACGGCATTGCCAACGCATCTGCAACTTCAAAATGAGCATTCCTATTGAACGCAGTTGCCCGTTCTCTCGCTCGATTTGCCTGTACTGGACTAAGCGTAATCCCCGTCGCCATCGCATTAAACTTCTCAGCTAAATATAGGGTGGTACCGCCGATACCACATCCCACATCTAAAATGTTGTGTGCAGGCGTTACGTTTCCCCACGCGAGTAACTCTTCAATGAGATCGACTTGAGCCTGGTAACGATTTTTAGGGATTTTGCCATCTTGACCATAATATCCGTGGTGCATATGCTCACCCCAGACCTGCTCCCATAGGCCAGATGATGCATCGTAGAATTCTTGGATCTGTTGTTGCAGCGTTGAGGTCATAGGTTCAGTTCAATGAATCGGACAAGTGACTCTTGCACCCACACCATACTTGGTTTGGCCTTGTGCACAGTTGTATTTTCATCAACGAATCCTTAAAGTTTCCTGGCAAATCGTAGATTCTGTTCAATGACATTGGACGATCAAAAGATGGATGATCAAGCCGTTCACGCGTGACGGTTCGACATTGGAATCAATTCTCATCCATACCCACACGACGTTGAATGGGCGATCGCCATGAGTTATTTTGATCTGACAGATGGACTCCAGTGGACTGCAGAAGCTGAGAACAAATTAAGGAATATTCCATATTTCGTTCGGTCTCAAGCACGACAGCGCATTGAATTCCTCGCACGGGAAGAAGACCTGACGTTAGTGACTGCCGACCTTGTTGAAAAAGCTCGTTTGGAACTTGGACAATAGGTCAATCGCTAGCCATCGTTAAATTTGCCGTTGCAAATCTTGTGCCGACCGCGCATCGGGCGGCACAAGATTTGGGTTTTGGTTGTAATGACGTCTAGGTACTTAA
>JBCCWF010000214.1:0-10587 GCA_039194035.1 Cyanobacteria bacterium P01_E01_bin.6
CCCCCAAAACCCTTATTCCGTCGTGAACGTTGCCAAGTCTTGTAAAAACAGGCTGCGTAGGCGGACGGTTTGTAACTATCCCCTGAGTGAAGTCGAAGGAGACGATTGTAGGGGATCCGGCTTCGGCTCTGCTCAGCCAGCGTACTATATGGAGCGATTTACGACTTGCCTATGTAGCAGCGGTTTCCCCCCGCCACGAACGGTCTAAACGACTCGTTCAAGGCTGCACTGCATCAGCAGGATACGAATCTTCCTTGGGTGTTGTTGTCTGATCCACTGATAACTCCATGTTCAGCTTTTCAGAGCCACTCTTCAAACGCACTGCTTCTATCTGTTGGCGCTCAACTTCCAACTTCTTCTCTAGTTCTTGAATTTGATCTCGGCGAGTTTCAAGCTCTAATGCGCGTCGTGCCAAATCCTGAGTTTTCAGCGTCAGGTCTTGTCGCCACTCTTCTGCCCGCTCCGCTTCTTCATGAAGAATACCGGGTGATATGCCTGTAACCAGATATTTTTCAACAATGTCTAGAACCCAGCCGGTTGCATCTTGGATGGATCTGACGCTGCGATCGCGCTTCAGATCAGCCAAGACGAGTGCATCAATGCTGTAATCATGCCCATCAAGAGCCACAACAACGGGATCTTGACTCGTGGCGAGAACCCAGTGATGCTCAGATTTCTGACGAGCAAGCAGATGGAGACAAAGCCCCCCTGTTTCCTCGTGCTTAGATACCTTAGCCAGATAGAGCATCGTAAGAGTTATTAAGCAAAGTCTTGGAAGATAGTATATCCCTTAAAGCAATGACGGGATTGTTCATATGGGTCTAAATGGTGTCAAGACGCAAAAAAATACTGTGATTTCACATAATTCATCGGCAGTTACTGTTACTTATAGCGCTGTGCACGTTGATTAAGTCCGGTGAAGTGGAGCGCGCCGCGCCCCACTTCACCTTCTTTGTACTCGACCCAGTTGCATACCGCTATACGTATCACGATGCATCCACTATACGTTAACAACTTGCATGTTGAATTTAGAATCAGAGCTGCGCTAAGCGATCCTGCAAAATTTGAGCTTGCTTCTCTGCTTCTGCCAGCGTATCTCGTGCTCCCTGAACAACGGCTTCAGGAGCTTTGGTTACAAATCCTGGGTTGTTTAGCCGTCCTCCAATCGACTTGATCTCGGCCTCAATTTTGCCTAAATCCTTTTCTAATTTTCCCCGAAGAGCATCCACATCAACAACACCAGCTAATGGCACGAGCACTTGAACCGTTCCACACACCCCGGCAAACATTTTCTCTGTTGGTGCTGTTTCTGAGATGGTTAAATCAGCAACCTTGGCTAAGTCCTGAATATAAACTTGCCCGTCGGTGAGAATCGTTCGTTCAGCAGACTGTTCACTTTGCAAAATGGTGGCGATCGCCATTGACGGCTTTACGCCAGCTTCTGCTCTCAGGTTCCGAATCGTGCGAATCACACCAAACAGTAGCTCAAATTGTTTTTCCAAGTCAGGGTTAATCAGCGCATCATCCGCAATTGGGTAACGCTGGAGTGCCAATACACGGCCATCCGTAATTTGGTTTAGGGTTTGCCAGACTTCCTCGGTGATGTGAGGCATAAACGGATGGAGTAAGCGCAAAATACCATCCAGCACATAGGCTAGAGTCTGTTGGACAACCCGACGAGACTCGGGGGCACTGTCCTGATGCATGCGAGATTTAACAAGCTCAATGTACCAATCACAAAAATCACCCCAGGTAAACTCATAGAGTTCCTTTGCCGCCTCTCCCATGCCAAATTGATCAAGCTGCGTGCCGACAAGGCGAGACACCTGGTGAAACCGCGACAGAATCCAGCGATCGCTCAATTCCAAGTGAGCCTCATCGGGATGTCCTAATTGCTCAGGGGTTTGTCCATCTAGGTTCATCATCACAAACCGAGAGGCATTCCACAGTTTATTGGTGAAATTTCGCGACGCTTCCACTGAACCCGACTCATCCGTTTTTCGGTCATATTCAAGCCGAATATCTTGACCTGCTCCCGCAACCTCTCTCACCAGGGTGTAGCGCAGTGCATCGGTGCCATATTTCCGAATCAGAATCAGCGGATCGATACCATTATTGGACGACTTCGACATCTTCTTATTGTTCTCATCCCGCACCAGTCCGTGAATATAGACCGACTGAAACGGCATCTTGCCTGTGAAATGGCCTGCCATCATGGTCATTCGAGCGACCCAGAAAAAGATAATGTCAAATCCCGTAACGAGGGTAGTGGTTGGATAGTACGTATCCAAGTCTTTGGTGGACTCAGGCCAACCCATCGTCGAAAATGGCCATAGTCCAGAGGAAAACCAAGTGTCCAGCACATCTGGATCCTGCAAAAGCTGAATATCTGTACCAAACTGAGCCTCAGCTTTTGCCTGGGCATCTACATCATTAGCAGCCACCACAAATGGAGTCTTGTCTGTAATTTCTCCGTCGGTTTCACTAATGACATACCATGCAGGAATCTGGTGTCCCCACCATAGCTGCCGAGAAATACACCAGTCTTTTAAGTTCACTAGCCAATCTCGATAGACCTTTGTCCACCGCTCTGGCACAAAAACAGGTTCATGATGATGATCAAGGAAATCAAGGGCGCGATCGGCCATGGGCCGAATTTTCACAAACCATTGGGTTGAAATGAGGGGTTCGACTGGAACTTTGCCGCGATCGCTATAGGGCACACTATGCTTATAGTCCTCAATTTTCACCAAGAACCCATCTGAGTCGAGCCGCTTAACGATATTTTTCCGAGCCTCAAATCGGTCTTGCCCCTGAAACTCTCCTGCATTCTCATTCAGGCTGCCATCCTTATTCATAATGTTGATGAATGAAAGATTGTGGCGTTTCCCCATTTCAAAATCATTGGGGTCATGGGCAGGGGTGATTTTCACACAACCCGTCCCAAAGGTGGCATCCACGTAGTCATCTGCAATGATCGGAATCTCCCGATTCATAATCGGCAGCGTCACGGTTTTACCGACGAGATGGGTGTAGCGCTCATCCGCTGGATTCACTGCAACCGCTGTATCACCCAACATTGTTTCAGGACGCGTGGTCGCCACTTCCATATAGCCAGACCCATCCGTGATGGGATAGCGGAAATGCCACAGGTGACCGTCCACCTCTTTATTTTCCACCTCAATATCGGAGACAGCAGACTGACTGGCGGGGCACCAGTTCACCATGTAGTTACCCCGATAGATGAGCTTTTCGTCGTAAAGGCGTTTGAATGCTGTGACGACGGCAGTGGAGAGCCCTTCATCCATCGTGAAGCGCTCTCGACTCCAATCTACCGAGACGCCGAGTTTACGCAACTGGTTGACGATAGTGCCGCCTGATTCTTCCTTCCATTCCCAGGCGCGGGTCAAGTAGTCTTGGCGATCAATGTCTCGGCGAGTTTTGTTTTGCGCGTGCAGTTCTCGATCGAGAATGGCACTGACAGCGATGCTGGCGTGATCCGTGCCTGGAAGCCAAAGGGTATTGCGTCCTCGCATGCGCTGATAGCGAACCAGTAGATCAATCAGGGTGTTCTCGAAGGCATGACCCATGTGCAGGCTACCGGTGACATTCGGTGGCGGAATCACCACGCAATAGGGATCGCCCTCATGCTCAGGATCTGCCTTGAAGACACTATTCTCTTCCCAATAGGTTTGCCATTTGGCATCTGTGGTGGAGGGATCGTATTGGCTAGGGAGGGTCGGAATACTTGCAGTCATGAAGACGAACTCAATGAGAACAGAACGATTAAATGGTACTTCACTTATAGGTTAGCAGTCAGTCTTCATTGCTGAAAATTCCTCATCAATCATCAGTTCATCAGGTGAGAAATTAATTAACTAAGGAACGCGATCGCCCTCCTTCTCAGATGAAGATTATCCAGAAACGATGGCACTCGCTGAAGTTCACAGCGCTGATGCCATCAGACCAACACATTCAGCTCAACACATTCAGCTCAACAACGCCTTCTCTATTGTTTCAGTTCAAATGCACTTGCTTGGCAGTTATGATGAAACACCCGTGGATGCGAACATTCATTACACGCGAGTGTGGGCCATGTCGTCTGCTGGTTCTCTACAAATGATTGCTGGACATGCCAGTGTTGTTTCAACCTAGCAAGTAAGTAGAACTATTGCTCGACATGGGTTTTCTCAGTATTTGTAGAGGACAGGTCAGTTTCTTCAGATCGTTTGAATCTCTAGTCTGCCAACGAACCTGAAACAATTCCGCATGTTTCTATATTTCCGGCTTCTATTCTCTGATGAGTGGGTAATATATCAGTAACCTCTCGATTAATATGGCAATTAATCATGTTCAACGTTATCGTCGGGCACAGCAATGACCCAGACTCTAAGTTTGCTATTGAAGAGGTGCTAGAGCAATGTCAGGCCGATCTCGCAGATGACCACCCCCAAGCCGCTCTTCTGTTTGCTGCGCCAGACTTTGATCATGACCTCATTCTGCGCGCGATCAATCAACAGTTTCCTGGTATCCATTTGATTGGAGGAACCTCAGATGCTGAACTTTCATCCGTCTTAGATTTCCAGGAAGACTCGCTTACCTTGACTCTGTTCTGTTCTGACGAAGTTGAATTCTATGCGTCTGTCGGTCGAGAGTTATCCAAAGCACCCTTCAGTATTGCCCAACAGACTGCTGAGGAAGCGCTGACTCATCTCACCTCTTCTCCAAAGCTCTGCATTACGATACCCGAGAGCTTAACCGCCAGTGGGGTTGACATGCTTCAGGGCTTAACGAAAGGGTTGACAACCTCAGTTCCAATTGTGGGAGGAACAACAACCGATCAATGGAAATTCCAATGCACATATCAATTTTTTTGTACCGAAATTCTTCAAGATTCAGTCCCGATTTTATTAATGTCAGGGAATTTAAGCGTTGGGTATGGCGTTGCCACAGGATGGACGCCCATGGGCAAAAAAGGGGTTGCCAGTAAAGTTGACAAAAATATTCTTTACGAGGTTGACCATCAACCTGTGCTCAAATTTTACAAAGACTACTTGGGAGCGATACGTCCTTCCCCGGAATATCGACTGGCCGTATTTGAATCCGAGGGAGAGTCGTGGTATGTACGAACATCAAACGGTCACTATGATGAGGAACAGGGAAGTATCACCTTCTTTGCGGATATCCCCGAACACTCTTTCGTTCAAGTGGTGGGAGCTGACCGAGACGATATTATTGCCTCGACACAATATTCCATGAAAACGGCCTTAGAGAATTATCCAGGAAACAATCCGTCAGTTGCACTTATCTTCTCTTGTACAGGACGCATGCAATTGTTGGGAACGCGCATTCATGAAGAGTTAGCCATCGCCCAGGCCATTCTCCATCGTGATATTCCATATTGCGGTTTTTATACTTACGGAGAAATTTCTCCCCTCGGCAAGCAAGGAGAATCGCGATTTCATAATGAATCATTTGTCACTCTACTGATTGGTGTAGATTAACCAACCAAAGGTCATGGAATCTCCTCTGAACGACCAGCAATACATTCAAAAGCTAGAGAAAGAAAATCGCATTCTCCAGAAAAAATTGTCACGTTCAGAAATCAATCGAGCCCATTTAGAGCAAAACCACGAGAATCAGCAAAAGCTACTTTATCGAATTATTTCCAACCTGGAAACGTCTCTTGATGAGTTGCAGCAGTCCCAATTGCAGCTCATCCAAAGCGAAAAAATGTCTGCATTGGGCAACCTGATGGCTGGTGTTGCTCACGAAATCAACAACCCTCTTGGCTTTGTAGATGGGAATGTGAGTGAGCTTAAAAAAAATCTGCAGAACCTGATTGAGTATATTCAGTATCTCGAACATACGATGCCGTCTCTAGGGAACGACGTCATAGAAGCGCGAGGCAACCTAGATATTGAGTTCTTGTTAAATGACCTACCAAACATGTTGAACTCGATGGAGGTCGGATGCGATCGCATTCGCAACATCAGCAACAGTCTGCGGCTATTCGCGCGCACTGATACCAACTCCAAGATCCAAGCGAATATTCACGACAATCTTGACAGCACCTTGCTGATTTTGAAATATCGTCTCAAGGCAGACAATAGTCGACCTGAAATTGACGTGATTTGCGACTATGGTGAGTTGCCAGAGATAGCTTGTTTTCCTGGACAACTCAGTCAGGTGTTCATGAATATTTTGGCGAATTCTATCGATATGTTCGATGAAACTGCTGTCGATAAATCTTACGAATACCTTCAGGGCAACCCACAACAAATCACAATTCGGACTCGATTGATTTCCCCTGAGAAAGGTGAACCCAAAAGCGTAGAAATTTCTATCCGTGACAATGGGAAAGGAATACCTGAAGACATGCGGTTGAAGATTTTTGACCGCCAGTTCACGACTAAAGACATTGGCAAAGGAACTGGCCTAGGGCTTGCGATCGTTCAACAAATTGTTGTGGAAGGACACAATGGCAGCCTAAAGATGACGTCTGAGGTTGGTCAGGGAACCGAGTTCTTTATCCGCATCCCAATGTAATGGCGGGCGGCGCTTAATCTGAGGATGAACTTGATAGACAGCGACTGATCACATGTCAAATACTATGTTTCATGATGCTCTCCGAAATGGACAGTGATGCTTTTGCAGTGCCTCAACGCCTACGAGCGTCAGTTTGCATCGATTAAGGAGAGTGCATGAATCAAATTTCTCGCTTTTTCAACTTAAGCGCGGAGCGCTATAAATATTCGAAGTGCATTCAGTTCTTCGGCAGTCTGGTTCTATCAAGTACTGGCTCGTCGTATTGGCTATGATCGCATGCATCAATGGGTCACCCGAATAGGCTATGGCAACCAAACATATCGGTCGTGCTGAAGATATTGACACTTTTTGGTTGAACGGAGGCCTACGCATTACTCCAGCAGAACAGATTCAGTTCTATGGTGAGTGAGATTATAACTTAAGCCGGGAAGAATCCCGCCTTAAGACATAAGCTGTCTTATCTAAAAGCCTTATTTTATCTAAGAAAGCTGAGCAACCATAGCCGCACGAGACGAAACCTCAAGCTTACGAAACATGCGCTTCAATGCCTGCTTCACAGAGTTCTCGGTAATCCACAGTTCAGCACCAATTTCGGCGTTTGTCCGCCCCAACGCCACCAACTTGGCAATCTGCAATTCACGCGGTGTTAACAGATCGGTCTTGATAGATTGATGGGGCGATCGCACGGTTGAAGCCCAAACCGATAAATGCAGACAAATCGCACTCATATCAAGGAGATCGTGCGTGTCAAAGGCAGGCTTTGACTGCTCTCGGGTGCAGCCCACAATGCCTCTCAATTGCCCGTTATTCACAATCGGGCCTGCCATCACATGCCAATGATCAGGACGAGGACAAATGATGGTCCAAACCTTGGGGGATACGACCAATCCTTCATGGACGGGAGCATGACGTTCCACAAGATAACGTACTACCGGATTGTGTTGGGTAGATAGCGCTTTTTGCAGCGTTTTCTGACGATTTCGATCAGCCATAGGGTGTTGATCGAAGAAGAAAATACCCCATCGCTTCGCATCAAAATACTCACCAATTTTGGGCACGAATTGCGATCGCAATTCATCTTCGTCTTTAACGTGGTTGAGAGTGTCAAATAAAACCTGTAGAGCACTGAACATGATCGTGATGGCGGAAAGTGTACTCGATCGAGGACTAGGCGACAGTCAGCTCCCCTCCTAATCTTAGCGTGAGTGCAATGACAGGAGGACACCCATGACACACGATACTTACCATGACGTCTTGATCGATACGCAATGGCTCATGGATCATCTCGACGATCCGACTGTACGGGTAGTTGAAGTCGATATGAGCCGAGAAGCATACAACAATGCTCATATTCCTGGAGCCATTTTCTGGGACATTTTTGCCGATTTGCTAACGCCCAGCCTTGCGATGAATCTGGAACCAACGGCCATCGAACATCTGATGTCGCGTTCGGGTATCTCCCAAGACACTACCGTCATCGCCTATGGCAGCTATCCCGGAACAGGAGCCTGGATCTTCTGGTTTTTGAAAACCATGGGTCATGATAATGTCGTTGTGCTGAATGGTGGACAGCAAAAATGGATCGCTGAAGGGCGTCCACGAACATCCACGGTGCCTAGCTTCGCGCCTACTCACTATCAAGCAAGCTCTCCCGATGAGAGTTTGAGAGTCTTACAAGCAGACGTTCAAGCTTCATTAGAACGAACAGATTGCGTGCTGATAGATGTCCGCACTCTTGAGGAATATCGCGGAGAGATCTTTATGATGAAGCCACCAGAAGGAGCAGAACGTGGCGGACATATTCCTGGTGCAGTACATCTTGCACATACGCTTACGCTCAATGAAGATGGCACATTTAAGTCAGCAGAAGAGCTAGGCACGCTTTACCGTAGCCAGGGCATTACGCCTGACAAAACAATCTTTCCCTACTGTGCTATTGGCGCACGCTCTGCCTGCATCTGGTTTGTTTTGAAATATTTACTGGGCTATCCGACTGTCCGAAATTACGACGGTTCTTGGAATGAGTGGAGCCGTTTACCCACTGCACCGATTGAACCGTAATCGTCAGCACATCAGGTCGCGTTATTGAATTGATCGGTGTATGGCTGGGTACTCTGTTACCGTAGCGCGGTAGCCAACACAAGTTGTCAGAACCATCAATTTGCGAGAACTGACGCATGCATCTGACTCGATAGCCCTTTACTCAAGGCTATCGAGTCAGATCGGAACTAGGCTACCAAATCCTCAGTCGTCAAGGAAAGGGTATTCATGAATTGGTTTCATGAGATTGCGAATCACGCCAGAAAACAAAAACATCATTTTGTCCAAGAATATTCAAATCATTTCCGCTACTACAAACGTGCGATCGCCCCGACCAAAGAGGTCATCAACCAAAAAGAACTCCGCATTGTCGGACTGCGCCGGACTGGAAACCATGCCGTCATTGTCTGGATAAGAGCGCAACACCCAGACCATGCGTGGCATATCAATCATCCTCCCGCCGGGAAAAATCCATATCAGTTTTTATATACTCACTATAAAAAGCCGGAACTCCGTCAGGAAGCAATGGGCAAGTTTTCCCATAAAAGCTTGCTGATGATGAGTTATGAAGATCAAAATCTTGAAGAAATCTGTTCCGAAACATTTGAGAAATTTCACGATACTTATGTTGGCGTTTCAGCAAATCGATTTGATGTTCTCATCCTCAGAGATCCGTTTAATTTGCTCGCGAGCCAAATCAAATCCAATATGTCGAGGTTGACAGACTCCAGTGCAACAGAAACAATCCAGCGTTGGAAAACCTATGCCAGAGAGTTTCTAGGAGAAACAAATTTTCTCACCCACAATAAATTGTGCGTCAGCTTCAATACTTGGCATACCGACTCAGACTATCGCAAGCACGTAGCAGAAAGCCTAGATTTCACCTTCACAGATGCAGGGAGAGAACGCGTCAAAGATTATGGTGGCGGGAGTTCATTTGATGGACAAGAACATGATGGAAAAGCATCGCAACTAAAAATCCTAGATCGATGGCAATTATTCGAGCATGTTGACGCATTTTGGCACTTGTTTCGCGATGACGAGCTGCTTCATTATGCAGAACGTATTTTTGGCAAAGCAACGTTGCCCTTTGATCGAGTGAAGCTGTTGATCTAGAAAAGAACGACGACAGTTCATCCAATCTCTCAATACACGACTTGGCAGAGTTTACAGAGGAACCAGGATTTGGGGCATGCGTTGCGCGCTCCAAACCCTCCTTTCTTCGTTGCTATTTTGAGACGTTTGCCAAGTCATCTCAATAACCTGCTTCCGTCAGCTTGTATTCTAAGCCGAAATCATGTGCGCCAGAATGATGGTCTGGCAGTTCAGATCTCTCAGCAGTCATGTCATTGCAATCGTGGCATGGGCAAAAGGGCTAACCGGATATAACTTCCCAACAGTTAAATGAACAGCTTGGCACCAATAACGATGAGCCAGCAGTTTGAATCCTACCCATAACCAATTTTTTTAGGCCTAGTGCCGTGTCTGCATAAATTGCTCGATCTCCTCAGCAGCCTCTGCAAATGCCTGGAGATCGGCATCTGTCAACGACGTGGATTGCCCCGTTTGCGATTGAGGAGACGGTTTCGTGTCTTGTCCATGAAGAGACAAATACCGCGCCTTAGATGCTGCTGAAGATGGTTTTACCGCAGGTGTTTCCTCATCAAACAGCAATCGTTCTTCTAGCTGATGCAGAGCCTCCACAAAGGCCTCTTCTGCCGCCTGTCGAACCTCGTGCCCGTGTTGATCCGTCATGTCGTTTGCTCCCTGAATGGCAGTAATTCGGCCCAACCGTTGTTCGTCGATTGACCAGAGTAAACGCGCCAGAGGAACGTCCCTGGTCCTAATTCACCCGGCGCCACCGAACCCATGAACGATATGAACTGCTTCCCCATTCAAAAGTTTCCTATCTAAATGAAAATATTGATATCAACCAGTGACTGCATTTACTTGAGTAGCTCTGTTCTTCATTGTTTGGCGGTGCTTGCACCGCCCCAC
>JBCCWF010000215.1:0-10537 GCA_039194035.1 Cyanobacteria bacterium P01_E01_bin.6
TTAAACTGAAAACCTAAAAACCTGGGGAGTGCTCCAGGTTTTTAGGGATCTGCAAATAAAAAAGATACCCAATAGAGGGGCGGTGGGCTACGCCCGCCGCCCCTCTATTGGTACTTTATTGTCTAGCAAGTCCCTAAATTGAGTTTATTTATGCCCATCGACTTAGCATAATTAAACGTATTCTTCCAAATCCTGTGCCGTCCGCTGCGGGCAGCATGGGATTTGGGGTTTTAGTTTTAATGATGGCCAGGCACTTAGCGAGTTAGGGGGATGTGTTCTGGCTGGATTAACGATAAGTTGATTGACGGTAGGTTAATCAGCGATTAAGCAAACCATCCTGGAACAGTGTTGTCGTTTTCAAAAGGACATATCCCCATGAAATGGGCATCAAATCCGATTTTTTGGCTAGTTTCGTTGTTGGCGATCGCCATCCTGGCAGTCAGGCCAACCATCCACCTGCTAACCGAATCATGGTGGTTTGAAAGCGTTGGCTTTGCCGATATCTTCTGGACGCGCATTATCTGGCAACTCGCGATCGGATTTGTAGTCTTTATCCTCTATAGCCTAGTTTTGTGGGGCAACTATCGACTGGCCATGTCGCTTACGCGCACCCGAGGATTCAGATTTCTAGAAGAGAGTGAATTAGCCATTTATGGAGATACGATTCCCAATTATGTCGCTGGAACCCTAACGTTCATCGTTGCATTGGGTGCGGCATCGGTTGGTTTAGAAACGTGGGACATGATTCTCCAGTTCCTCAGCCCGACGTTGTTGAATCGTCAAGACCCTATTTACGGGCAGGACATCAGCTTTTATTTATTTCAGTTACCGTTTTGGAAGTACGCACAATATGTCTGTTTGAATCTTCTGGCATGGAGCTTGGTGCTTGCACTGCTGGTATATGGCTTTAAAGAAGCCATCCGCTTCAACGGCAATTGGCAAAATCTCCTACGGGGGCGCATTAAGGTTCATATTAGTCTGCTGTTGGTGGCGATCGCCCTTGTGGTAGCCGTCGGGTTCTGGTTCGATCGATACGAACTCCTCTATTCTCCCGATGGAGTTGTGTTTGGGGGAGGGTATACCGACGTTCATGCACGGCTGCACTCTTACTGGATCTTGGGCATCGCGACCCTGGCCTTGATGGGGGTGTTTACTCTTTCTCTATGGCTGTCGAGTGTTGCACTGCCCGTTTACGGCATTGGAATTTATCTTGTTTTGTTCGTACTAGTCGGGATGGTGTATCCGTGGTTCCAGCAAAAATTTGTCGTTGCCCCCAATGAACTGGATCGAGAGCTTCCCTACATTGCCCACAATATTGCGCTAACTCGTGATGCGTATGGTCTGGCAACTGTAGAGCAAGAAGACTATCCTGTGAACACAGATTTGAGCCGCGATGACTTAGAGGCCAATCAACCGACCATCAGCAATATTCGGTTATGGACCTATCGCCAACTTCTGAGCACCTACAAGCAACTTCAAGAATTTCGACCCTATTACCAGTTCATTGATGTAGACGTTGACCGCTATGTTCTCAATGGGGACTATCGCCAGGTGATGCTGGCTCCTCGTGAGCTGGACTACGCGCAGTTGAGACAGCAGACAAATACGTGGGTGAATCAGCGACTGCAATATACCCACGGCTACGGTGTCGTTGCGAGTCCGGTTAACCAAGTAACGTCAGAAGGGTTGCCTGAGTTCTTCATCAAAGATATTCCGCCCCAGTCGTCTGTTGATTTAGAAGTTGAGGAAGCGGCGGTGTATTACGGGGAAGGCACCACGAATTACATCTTCACGGGCATGACTATCGATGAGTTTGACTATCCCCAAGAGAACAACTCTCAAGAGAATGCATCCCAAGAAAACGAAAACACATCATTGACGCGCTATGGCGGGGCAGGCGGTGTACCGATTGGAAATTGGTTTCGAAAGGCGGCCTATTCGTTTGATTTTGGCAGCCTCAATATGCTGATTTCAGACTATTTCACCGATGAATCCAAGATTCACTATCATCGCCAACTCCGCGATCGCCTTGAGCAGGTTGCTCCGTTTTTGCTGTTTGATAATGACCCATATATCACAATCATTGATGGGCGATTGCAGTGGATTGTAGATGCGTATACGGTGAGCGATCGCTATCCGTATGCCGAGCCATTTATTCGCACAGATAATGTTGTGTCGTTGCTACAGAGGAACCAGACCCTAGAGCGTGTGGCCCGCGACCGAGTGAACTACATGCGTAACTCGGTGAAGGTCATGGTCGATGCGTATGACGGCACCATGAAGTTTTTCATCGTGGATGAGGACGATCCGATTGTTCGTACCTACCAAAAAATCTTTCCAACGTTGTTTGCAGACAGTGGCGCGGTTTCGCCAGAGGTGCAGGATCACTTCCGCTACGCCCTGGACCTGTTTCAAGTGCAGGCGCAAATGTATCTCACGTATCACATGAGCGATCCGAACGTTTTCTACAACAGAGAAGACGTCTGGAGCTTTCCGATGAAAACCAATCAGGATAATGCTCCACCGCTTGAACCCTATTACGTCATCATGCAGTTGCCTGGCGAAGAGAGTGAAGAGTTCATTCTCATCTTGCCATTTACGCCAAAAGACAAAGGGAATATGATTTCATGGCTGTCGGCACGGTCTGACGGTGACCAATATGGAAAGCTTTTATTGTATGAATTTCCAAAGCAGGGGTTGGTCTATGGGCCTAATCAAATTGAGTCTCGCATTGATCAAAATCCAGAGATTTCTTCTCAATTGACCCTTTGGAATCAACAGGGATCTCGGGTGATTCGAGATGATTTGCTCGTTATCCCCATTGAAGGGTCACTGCTTTATGTCAAACCTGTGTACTTGAGCGCCGAACAGCGAGAATTGCCAGAATTGAAGCGTGTGATCGTGACTTACGACACTCAGACCGTGATGGCAACCTCTCTTGAAGAAGCGTTTCAAGAGCTTTTTGGCGATCGCCCCACGCAAACCCAAGAAACGACGGGGCAATCACCTGAGCAGGAAGAAACAGAATCACCGTCTGTTCAAGTCAACGGTGAAGTACGTGATTTGGCTCAAGATGCGCTAGATGCCTATCAAAATGCCCAAGCAGCTCTTCAACAGGGCAATTGGGGAGACTATGGACGATATCAAGACGAATTAGAGACACTCCTACGTCAGTTAACTGATGAATCGCAGGAGTGACCTGCCATGAGCCTATGTTAGATCTGGCTCGGCACAATGCTCAATCGTGATGATCGCTGATGTTGAGGGATCGTAATATGAATAGATTTTTCAGCTTTTCTTAAATGGAGGCTGAAGCGTTTATTCATCAATGCATTGGCTTGGATGATGTCGCGATCCCAGGCAGCATGAGGGGTTTCCTCACTACACAGTCTCATGTGGAAGCGATAGGGTGGAAACTAGGGAATCGAACCGCTTATTCCAGTCCTGATGAATGACATATGAGCGATTGAGCTTTTCCCGCGATAATACAGCCCTCCAAAGGAGATGAACTTTAAATGACCTACGTTGCTGATCGTTCAATTGCCTTCGACATTGACGAAAGACTTCAAGATGCTCTGAACCAGGCTCGTTCTGCATGCACGCTCGACTTTAACTCTCCGGCCTGTGCCACGGCATGGGATGTTGTTGAGGAGATTCAAGCTGACATTGCTCACAAACGCCAAGGGGCTCACAAGAACAGTCTTGAGAGCTACTGTGATGCAAATCCTGATGCTGATGAATGCCGCGTCTACGATGTTTAAGGTGATTTGTTCATCATGACTGATTGAGATGGTCATGCCAGAATCTCATCGACATTCCCCTGATCACGTAATCGGAGTGAACGGTTGAACCGTTCACTCCGATTTTCGTTTTAAATCATGAGGTTTAAAGCATCTATGTCTGCCCAGATTAAGCAGTGCCCGATTGCTTTAGGACAAGACTTGGTAATTTATCGCTGTTCAGGATGAGCTTCAGCTTTAGGATAAGCAGCACCAAGCTGATTGATGGCTCGGATTAACTTACAAAGACTCCCATAATCTCGTTGATTGAAGTGGAGGACAAGACGAGGTAGATGCTTGATATCGGCTTCTGTTTCTTGAGCGAGAGCCTCACTCTTGATAATTTTTCCAGAGATAAGGATATCGCTAAAGCTTGCGTTGAGTTGTTCGATATCTGCATCAGCAAGCTCACAAGTGAGTCGAATCACAAGGCGATCGCCAACATATCGACTGGAATGAAACACTCGGTAAAAGCTTGTGATGGCATGGGAGGCATCTTTGATATTGTCAACGATGGTGTAGATGTTGAGGTCGTTGGGGCTAATTAAACCTGCGCCTAGCAAACTTTCGCGAATGTAAGCATCCCATTTATCCCAATAGTGACGGCCAGGTTCATCGATCAAGATCAGGGGCATTGGGTCTGCTTTTCCTGTTTGGATAAGGGTCAAGCTTTCAAATGCTTCATCTTGCGTACCAAAGCCACCAGGGAACAGAACGAGAGCATCGGTTTCTCGCAAAAAAAACAACTTTCGAGTAAAGAAATATTTGAAGTTTATGAGTTTGCGATCGCCTTCGATATAAGGATTTGCCCCTTGCTCAAATGGGAGTTGAATATTGAGGCCAAACGAATTTTTTGCCCCAGCCCCCTCGTTGCCAGCCTGCATAATCCCTCCGCCAGCTCCCGTCATCACCATGAAACCAAGTTCAGCGATACGGCGAGAAAACTCGACAGCCATTTGATATTCAGCCGTTTCTCGTGGAATACGTGCGGAACCAAAAATCGTCACCTTGCGGGTATGACGAAAGGGGTAGAGAACGCGGAAAGCATTTTCCATGTCCTGGAGGGAGGAGTTGAGGATCTTCCAATCGAGGCTATCAGCCTCAACCTCTGCCATGCGAACAAGCGTTGTGAGAGCCTGTTGAATCAATGTGCCATTGGAAACATGAGGGAGCTGATTCAACAGCTCGTTGACCTCAGCTTTGAGCGTATCCATGGCCTGAGATGAAGAGGAGAATGGAACCATATTTATTTCTCGCTTGGTCAGCACCCTATTCTAGCGAGAGATGAACCCTCATGTCTCAAGAAGCATATTGAGAGAAGGCCTTATTACCGTAATCACATCAGCAACAAGAATTGACACATATCAAGCTGCGGTTAGCATTCCCAACAGTGGTTAGCACTCCCAACAAAACATGGGTGACTCAGAAAATCTGAATCACCCATGCCTGATGCATAGTTACCAACTCAACAAAGAGTAACGGAACCTACAAATACTTCTCCAGAGTATTTGCCAGCGTTGTCTTTGGTACAGCCCCAACGACCATATCAACACGTTGACCATCTTTGAAAATCATCAATGTTGGAATGCTACGAATTCCATATTGGCTTGCAACGCTTGGGTTTTCATCAGTGTTGACCTTAACAACCTTGACTTTTCCGTCGTATTGCTCAGCAATTTCGTCAACGACTGGTGCAACCATTCGACAAGGACCACACCAAGGAGCCCAGAAATCTACAAGTACTGGAACTTCACTTTCCAGAACGTCTTGCTTAAAGCTTGAGTCTGTAACTGCTACGGCTGCTGACATGCCTGAAAATCCTTAATCCTATTTGTCTAAGGCATATGGTACCACAGCGGATAGGCTTACCGAGCAGCAATCAATCAGCCAGTCTAGATAGGCAAAATGACTGCTTGGAAACGCTCTGGATAAGGGATAAAGGGTGCTTTCAAGCAGGCCATGCTTCAAAGTCCTACATCTTTATTAATAGGTATTATCTTATTGTAGACTTAACGGAAACTTCAGGTCGTATGACTAATATTCCGATATGTGGAAGCCTGAATGTTTCAAAACATGTACGGAATCCCGAAAATGCGCAAGAGCGATGAAAGGCTTGAATAGCCCCTACGTGTCATCTGAGCTAGAAGATGCGATTCAATGTGTTTCTTCAACGCCCGGAGAGAAAACTTACATGCGTAAGAAACGCCCGGACAAATTGCCCAGGCGAAGTGTGGTGTGAGGAGTGAACGGAAACATAAGTCTCCGCCATACTTCTATTGTATGCGACGGTTCATTTTTTTCCAGTGATCGTAAACCAAATAGAAACGTGATCTCGCTCAAGATCCGGAAAGACCAATCAGCAACCAACCCAGGAATAAGAAAAGAATGAAACCGATGCCTAGGGCGATCGCCATTTGAAATTTCTGTTGAATGGGAGGAGCGAACGGACTACCAGAATCTCCTTGGTCGTCTTCAGTATCGTCGGGGGAATCGTTACGTAGATCTCGGGCGATCGCAACCGCTTGAGCCGGATCCGGACGACCATACCCATAAAACGGGCTATGACCATCCTCATCATAATTTCCCCCGACTTCATCAATTTTGACAGCAGCTTGCCGCAAAATGGTTTTGACCTCATCCCACCGCAGATCTGAATTGGCGGCAAGGATCAATGCTGCAATTCCTGCGACCCCTGGACAGGCGCTAGAAGTACCGCCAAAGGTTTCGGTATAGTGACCATGCTCATCGCCCGGTGCCTCTGCATCGGGATTGAGCATCCCAGAGTTGTAGCCATTTGCCCCAAAGCGATCCGTTGTCCAGATGCCTGATGTTTTGGGTTTCGGATGATTGAGTGGAGGATAGCCAAAGTCAGAACTGGGAAACGTACACCAAATTGCTTGGCCATAGTCACTGTAAATACTGCGGCGATTGGAGTCATTGCAAGCTGCTACGGCGATTACCTTGTCGTATCTAGCATAGCCATCGTTATCAACACTTTCATTGCCATTCCCCGCAGCCCAGGTAATCACACAGCCTTTGCCATTCCGACCGTGAGTAACCGCATAGTCAATGGCCAGTCGGGTGCTATCGGGGAGGGATACGACCTGCTGATGCCCTGGATTTCCAGGATCCCACCAAGGGCCATCTGGTGGTCCCCAACTGCATGAAATGATGTCTGCACCCTGATCAACGGCCCAAATAAAAGCATCGGTTTCTGCTTGGGATCCCAACCCAGAGACAAACCGAATCGGCATGAGTTTTGCCGCAGGTGCAACCCCAAATGCTTGATCAGTACCACTTGCACAGGCAACTCCAGCGCAAGCAGTGCCATGATTATCTTTGTACTCTGGATGTGGATCTTTCGGGCGAGGATCGTCAACTCCCAAGGTGACATCCCGAGGATAGACAATTTTATCCAATTGCTTGAATTCTGGATGATCGATATCGACACCATCATCAATGACAGCGATGGTGATGCCTTCGCCCTGAGTTGTTTTCCAAGCATCTTCAACGTTGACATAGGCATCTATCGAGAGCCCGTCAAGAGTCGTTTTTCTAAGATGCCATTGTTGAGGAGGAGGCAAACGACGACGACGATTGTCACGAATCAATTCCGGATGACACAGTTCAACGGCTGGTTCGTTGAGTAGGTTTTCGGCAATTTGAAAAATATCCAGACCTGTACCTTCGGGAGCGCCAACAAAGTAAGCATGCTTGGCATAGTGCAACTGTTTTTTAACAGTCAATTGATACTTTTGTAAGATGGCTTCGCAGGTTTGTTTATCGATATGATCGTGAAATTTAATAAAGAAGTTTTCTGTATAGACGGCGGACAGACCCGAGTCTGCGTCTGCTAAAACACGGCCAGCAAAGCGAATATTGTTTTCCTGCTTGAGGATTTGGCGAGCGCGATCGCGAGCTTCTGTGGAGTTTTCTGCTTGAACGTGAGGTTTAACGACAAAAACTCCGGCTTCACGATGAGCGGTAATTGTTTCGAGTTGAGGCAATAGAGTTTTGGCTGAAGGTGATTCGACAGCGTCCTCTATTTCTAGATTGTCTGCCGTACGAACTACAAAACAGTCATCACTGACCACTAAATTTTGAGTTGTTCCGTCTTGTCCACCATATTTGTAGGAGTACATTTTGGGGCCTCTGAATATTCAACAATGTGTGCACGCAAGAGAGCTGGGCTATCTCTATATGGACTACATCAAATTCGCGCACTCATATTTCGCCTATTTCTCAGGATTGCAATAAAAATCCATGACTTGAATCGCATAGCGAAAATCATGGCCAGGACGGTCTTTGACGAACGTAATCAGCTTTTCTGCTGAGCGAACGGGGAGATTTGGAGCCATGTCATCCAGGTGGCTGCAAATGAGACGCACGAGAGCAATATTTGCAAGCTCTGTCCCTCCGCCAATCTCGAATATTCTGCCCATCGCCATACACCGATAATGGTTTTCCTTGAAGAGCAGAGAGACACATCAGCGGAATCAGCTTTTCAGGATATTGATAAGGACCGTCATTGTTGGAGCAATTTGTGATGATAGTCGGGACTTGATAGGTCTTGAAGTAAGCTCTCACGAGATGATCGCTACCCGCTTTAGAGAATGCTGAGACGATTTCCTGCCTACATTAAGGCATCTAAGACAATGAGGCGATCGCCCGGATGATGGCGCGTCCAATAGTAAACAAAGTTGGTGCCCATAAATCCTGCACCGCCAGTTACCAAAATCGTCCGATGGTTACACCCATTAGACGTATGCTCATGTGAGGCAGAATCTGTTTGTTGCATCATGCCAAGAGATGGGTACTCTCACAGGGACATAAAACGTGGGCCACCATTCATTTAATAGAACAGCTTGATAACGCTTAATAGAACAGCTTGATAACGCTGCACCATCATCAGTATGGTCGTGCCGATGTTAACTCAGATGACTCCAGTCGATCGAGTGTCTTATCCTCCAGCCATTTTTAGAGAGGAATGCTATAGTTTCAACACATTAAATCCCCCATGCATCAGCGATCGCCTTGTGGACGTGTTCCATTTTCGGTCATACGGCAAAGCGCCAAATCCATTTAATATCAGGCTCATTTGTTCACTCTCGCACCATGACAGCGACCCCTGTTTCTCAGCAACCCTTCGATTCAAGCAATAAGAGTGACTCTTCCGCAGAGTTGTCTCCAGCGTATGCATCGACGGATTTGGTGTCTAAGCTATATCGAGAGCAGAATAAGATTCATGATTTGTTGAGTTCCCTTAGTTTTGCACTACGAAGCTTACGAAACCTCAATCAATTTTTGGAACTGACTCCCCTAATTGCAAGCCGAGTCACTGATGCTGATGGCGGTGCGCTAATTCTCTTCAAGTCAGATGGTCAGATGCAATTAGAGCGATTGCATTGTCAAGATGGCAACCAATGTCACGACATTCGTGCTGCAATTGAACTGGCTACTCGTCAGATGGCTGACTCTACGACTCATACATCAAAAGCCGAATCGCCAACGAACTCGGAACTGATGGCAGAACTTGACCAGCACGTGGGGCATATTCTTGGAGCAGATGTGCGCCTGTTTGGAACTCCCATTTTGGTGAAGAACACTGAACGTGGGAGACTCTACATCTTCAGCCGCAGTGCTGATTTTGCATGGACCGATACGCGTCAAAAACTGGTCCGGCTGGTGTCTGATCAAACGTCTGTCGCCATCGAAAATGACGAACTCAATGCAGAGCTGCGAAACAAAGAGCGGCTAGATCGAGAACTCGAAATTGGTGCTGAAATTCAATCGCAACTTTTACCGAGTCAATGTCCCAATATTGAAGGCGTTACCTTAGCAGCTCGTTGCAAAAATGCCAATCGGGTAGGTGGCGACTATTACGATTTTGTGCCTGCTGACTACGATCAACTTCAATCGCGGCCATGTAATCGCCCTGAACAAGGGCGGTGGAGTATCACGATTGGGGATGTGATGGGAAAAGGTGTTCCTGCGGGGTTGATTATGACAATGCTGCGGGGGATGTTGCGGGCAGAAGTGCTCAATGGGAATACCCCGGCACGCATTCTCCAACACCTGAATCATGTGATGTATGGCGATTTAGATAACTCGAATCGTTTCGTGACATTGTTCTATTCAGAATACGATCCGCAAACTCGCATGCTGGCCTTTAGCAATGCCGCTCATAATCCTCCTCTCCTATGGAGGGCAAGTACTCAAACATTAGAGAAGTTAGATTCTGATGGCATGCTCATTGGTTTGGATATGAATACTCAGTATGAAGATGGGCAGGTAGAGCTGTTTCCTGGAGATACGGTTGTTTACTACACCGATGGATTTACGGACGCTGCAAGCCCTGAAGGCAAGCGATTTGATGAAGAAAACTTTTTGAGTGCGATTCAGCGGGCTTGTACCTTCGGCTATTCTCCTCAGGAAATCTTGGATTATCTCTTTGAACAAATCCAGCAATTTATTGGAGTGGCACGACACAACGAAGACGATATGACTCTGGTTGTTCTTCAGGTCAGGCATGAAAATTTAAAAACTTGAGAAGGACTTGAATCTCGATAGGTGTTTTCCGTAGAACACAGTTGAAGAGTTGGCTACATAAAGATAAGGTAATTGCTCAACTGGGTAGGCCAAAGCGAAAGAATAGGAGAGAATGGTAGTCTTTTGTGATGAGAGAATTACCGCCGCTCGATAGCCTAAGCCCAGACGCGAAGGATGCTCTGATAGAAGCATTATGGAAAGAACTGCAA
>JBCCWF010000216.1:0-10533 GCA_039194035.1 Cyanobacteria bacterium P01_E01_bin.6
CCGCCCCTCTATTGGGTATCTTTTTTATTTGCAGATCCCTTTGCTGACTCCTGTGAGAGCGTTGCTGCATCAACATTGTCTCGAAACTGGAACGATGAGGGGAACTCTAAATCTTGATGACTGCTTCGCAGCAACATCAACCATTAGGATAGAGATGCGGTGAGAATGATTTCAATTGCAGTATGGCTGAAACTTTCCCTTCATCTTTTTGGACAGGCGTTGATCAGTTTAACCAACGTCAGTTCTATGCGTGTCATGACACGCTAGAAGCGATATGGATGGATTCCCTGACGTCAGAGAAAAATTTCTATCAAGGAATTTTGCAAATCGCGGTTGCTCTCTACCATCTTGGTAACCATAACTGGCGAGGAACAGTCACGTTGATGGGAGAAGGAATTTATCGGCTCGATAATTTTCAGCCGAGTTATGGGGATGTCGATGTGAACGCCTTGGTTTCTGCCAGTGAAACATTGTTGCGAATGCTTCAAGAAGGTGGAGCCGAGGAAATTGAGGCGATCGCCCTTTGTCTTGACCAGGCTGACAACACGATGTCCTACCCTGCAATTACGCGCCTCTCCGAAGAAACACTCCTTCATTAATTTCATTAATTAATGACACTTTGGAATCTGTACTATCATGGCGGCAGAACTTTGAATCTAACCGGACACTGGTCTTATGTCGATGTACTCTGTTTCAGGATTAACGTCTGGTGAACGAGTCCAGCGCTAGAAAATACAGTGTTAGATTGAAAGCATAAATCTGATACGTACCTGGACGTCATTAAAACCAAAACCCCATATACTGTGCCGCCCGCGCAGCGGGCGGCACAGTATTTGGAAGGTTACGTTTACTTATGGCTATCTACTTACTTTGCATACACCCGTTATTCATCGCTCTTCTGATTAGGTCTAGACATGGTTCAACAGGCTCACAATCATTGCCGTAAAACAATTTACAGTGGGTTCAGTGCAGCAATGCTTGCTGTCATTACTGCCTTCGGTTTTCCGGCTGCAGTTCCCCAAGCGTCTGCGGAAGAAGCACAACAATCAGGCCAGCCACTGACCCTCCTGTCAGATGTTCAAGAGGCAAACGCTGTGACGGGCGTGGTGACAGCGCGCGGGAATGTTCAGATTTTTTATCCGGCTCAAAACATGCAGGCTACATCCGCACAGGCTCAGTATTACAGTCGAGAAGGACGGATTGTTTTGACCGGAGATGTCTTCGTTTTGCAAGATGGCAACAGTCTCCAAGGCGAACGAATTACTTATCTAGTTGAAGAAGGGCGGTTTGTTGCGATGCCTCCAGATGGAGAGCAAGTTCAATCTGTATATTTGCTGCCCGACGAAGCTCCTCCGACAGCACCTGTCACCGCTCCGACCGAAGACTACAATCCAAAACCGGAATTTAAGGAACCCATTAGTCCATAAGTCATGGCTACTGATAACGTTACTGCTGGCAGCACAACACTACAACACATGTTGAGTTGTCATGGTGTCCCGTTAAGTGGGGAAAGCGACCTGGATTAGCTCCGTTGTAAGGACGCAGGATGTCACGGCTTAAGATATATTGGGTTTCGAGAAAGTTAAGTGTGGAAATTATCGTGTCAGTAGATAGGCATCAATAAACTCACTTTAAAAACCTGGGGAGCGCCCCTTCGGGACGCTCCCCAGGTTTTTTGATTTTCAGTTTAATAACGCCAAGTTACTTAATTCATTGAATAAACGATAAAGATGCTACCTAATGCTTAAGATGTGGGGATAATGATGTTTGTCCGACGTGTTAAGGTCAGCTCCCAGCTATTTAAACTCCATTACTTGAGTCTTGAGTAGTATTTACCTTGGTTGGAACAAAGTGGTGCCTGAGCATCAGTAGCTTTGATACAATCAGGTTCAGCCAATACCCCCTGAGTCTTTTGAGATCCGGCCTGTGAAGATTGCCTTAGAGAATGTTCGGAAAAGTTATGGCAAGCGAACTGTTGTCAATCGAGTCAGCCTCTCCGTGCTTCAAGGGGAGGTTGTAGGTTTGTTGGGGCCAAATGGTGCAGGAAAAACGACGACCTTCTACATTGCAACAGGCTTAGAAAAACCTGATAGTGGAACAGTTTGGTTTGATGCCCATGATGTGACTGACCTTCCTATTCATGAACGTGCTCGACTTGGCTTGGGTTATCTTGCTCAGGAAGCGAGTGTTTTTAGGCATTTGAGCGTCCGAGATAATATTCTTTTGGTGTTACAGCAAACGCATGTTCCCCGTGCCGAACATGGCGATCGTCTTCGCTATTTGCTCAAAGAGTTTCGACTAGAGACAGTTGCCAACATACCTGGTGGACAAGTTTCTGGAGGGGAGCGACGACGGACAGAACTGGCTCGGGCGCTGGCTGCAGGCATTGATGGACCCACATTTCTCTTGTTAGATGAGCCGTTTACTGGAGTTGATCCTATTGCTGTTGCAGAAATTCAGGAAATTTTGGTGCGTCTTTGCACAGAGCGAAATGTCGGTATTTTAATTACCGATCATAATGTGCGTGAAACCCTTGCAATTACAGATCGTGCCTATATTATGCGTGATGGAGAAGTTTTGGCAGGGGGAAGTGCAGAAGAGTTGTACAGTAATCCTCTTGTTCGGCAACATTACTTAGGCGAAAACTTCCAACCTTAGCAATTAGCCCCGCATATCTTTTGTTCAATCTTCATCTTCTAACGTTATGGCCTCCAGCATTTCACGTCCCCCAAAAGGCGATTTTTTTGGACTAGACTGGTTTCCAAAAATCTCAGTTATGGATCGCTACATTGCGACTGAGTTGTGCTACCCATTTTTATTTGGAGTAGGTGCATTTTCCTCACTAGGCGTTTCAGTGGGAGCCTTATTTGAACTCATTCGCCAAGTTTCAGAATATGGTCTCCCGTTATCGATTGCGCTTCGGGTTTTTCTCTTCAAACTGCCCGAGTTTATTTCGTATTCTTTTCCGATGTCAGTCTTATTGGCCACACTCATCACCTTTAGCCGATTTTCAAGTGATAGTGAAATGGTTGCTCTGAAAGGGTGCGGCATCAGCATTTATCGAATTATTGTGCCAGCGCTTTTCATGAGTGTTTTGGTGACAGGGATAACCTTCGTTTTCAATGAAGCGATTGTCCCGGAGGCCAATTATCGAGCAACCTTGGCATTGAACAATATTCTTAATCAAGACGATGGACCCTCGTTTCAACGGGAAAACATTCTGTACTGGGACTATGCAGATGCAGATGATGAGGATTTGAGGCGGCTCTTTTATGCTCGTCGATTTGACGGTGCTCAAATGCATGGCTTGACGGTCTTGGATTTCTCTAGACAAAGCCTGAGTCAGATTATCAGCGCCCAGTCAGCTGCTTGGAATTCTAACGAACAAACTTGGGACTTCTTTGATGGCGCAATTTATCTTGTTTCAGAAGACGGCTCCTATAGCAATATTCTCAGGTTTGGGCAACAGCAAGTCCAAATTCCTCGTACACCTCTCGACATTGCGTCTAGTGAGCGTCGGGATCCAAATGAAATGAATTTAGCAGAGTCTTGGGAGCGTGTGCGGTTGTTGCAGCAAAAGGGGAGCAGAACTAGATTGAGGAAGCTCCTCATTCGGATTCATGAAAAATATGCTCTTCCATTTGCCTGTGCTGTTTTTGGCCTTGTGGGGGCGGCCTTAGGGAGCCAACTTCAACGAACAGGGCGGGCAACTAGCTTTGCCATTAGTGTTCTTGTTATTTTCACTTATTACCTGACCTATTCTATTTGTAGTGCGATGGCTCATTCTGAAGTCCTCAGCCCAATCGTAGGCGCATGGCTGCCGAATGTTTTTGGCTTTGCGATCGCCGGGTTTCTTCTGATACGAGCCGCCCGTTAATTTGCCATACTGGATGAAACGACTGCTCATCCACACCATCTCCTCATGTCTTTTCCCCACCCCGACAATCAATTTATCTATGGTGTCAAGTTGCTATTGAAGCAAAAGCAGCTCACGCTCTCAGCGGGAGCGATTGTTGGACTAGTGGCGATCGCCCTTGGAACTCAGACCCTCTTTCAAGACCCCAACCAGCTTGATGGGGTACCATCCTCCGAAGAGACTACATCGTTAGACGCTGGCGCTGAAAACACGTTAGATAGCAATGGCAATCCGAGGGCTGCTGAATTATCTGATGAGGACATCCGAATTGGCGCTGACATTGATAATTTAGCGGTGTTGTTGAGTGACATTGCTCTGAGTAACGATACGTCACAAGATTCATCTCAACAACGGCAGAACCCTAGCCGAAACTCTGCTCGTTCAACATCTTCGTTATTTGATCCAGCCGCGTTGGCAACGACCGCATCTGCCAGCGCAGCGCAATCGAATAATCGTCGCGGAGCATCTCCTTCAATGTATGACGATTTATTTGCTCCGATTACTCCATCAGCGGCAACAGAGCTATCGGCTTCTATTCCAAGCTTCTTATCGACGACTCGCAACGATGACAGCACAGCAGCACACAGCAATGCCAGCCTAACCACTCATGCTGAATCCACTTCCATCGGATTGGAGCAACTTCCTGTTGAACCCTCAACCCTCAACCGTGAACCATTCACAGACTCCATCGGGAGCCCTACGAGATTTTCCGCTTCCGGGCGCTCGGACTCAAATCGACTCAATCATTCCTCACAAAATAATTTGCTGAATGTGGGTGCCAATCCATTGCTTCCTGGAACGTTTTCCCAATCATCTAACGCGTTTTCCATTCAAACGTCTCCTCTTCCAGGAACCACTGGCTATACTGTTCCTCAGTCTCTTCAATCCCCGGTTAACCCTTATACGCAACAGGTGAATCCCCAATTCAATTCGGCAATCACAAGACAGTTCACAAATTCTTCTACTGATTTTCTGCCAAATACGCTAGCAGTTCCCCAAGTAGCACCGTTTTCTGGTTCATCGAACACTACATCGGTGCCTGGTTTTAATACGCCAACATCCACTACCTCTACAGTTCCTATTATTCAACAGCCCGTATTCTCGGTTCCTCAAAACTCGTTTGCTGTGCCCACGAATCCGATTCCCTCAAATACGCGCTTCAACGGCGGCGGTCGCGGGGGAGAAATAAACACATTTTCTAATCCTTAACTTCTCTTTAATTGTCTCTCGCAGGGCATCCTCAGTCAGGTAAAGCCCAATGTTGAGGAATAGCCTTGTGTCTCGGTACCCAAGTAAATTTTCATGAAGCACTCAACAAAGAAAAACCGCAAGGGTTGTAGCCCTTGCAGTTCATTGCTTTATAAGGATTTTCGACAAAGCTGGTGACAAGACTCGAACTTGCGACCGGCTGATTACAAATCAGCTGCTCTACCAACTGAGCTACACCAGCATTCAGCATCTAATAGTAACAAATTGAGGGAGAGTTTGGGCAACCTTTGATGAGGTTACAAAACATTTACATATCGCGCTGAAATTCTTCCAAGATATCCATCAGATCGTCGACACAGGCAGACGGTATCAGGTCAGCAAGGGGCACCTCCCGTTTCCCCCCACCAAGCTTGACAGAGAGCTGATTTAGAACTTTTTGGACAGTCTTATCATCAAAGGTATCGTCTTTGAGTAGCGGATAGAGTCGCTCTGAAAGCGAAACGTGCAGTTTCGCTTCTTTCAAGAAAAGATGCCAGTTGGCAATATCAATATAGATATTGTTGCCAATTTCAATAGCCAATGACTCAATGGCTTTACCCGTTGTGGAGTAGCTCATCGTTATCATCTCCTCTTTATAAACATCTCCGCCCACTATTATTTGAGACCATACATATGCTTATTCATCCAAACCCTTTTGGTCTAGATCGAGAAGTAGATGGCTCTGAATAATCTGCGATCGCAAAAATAAATAGTCCGTGAGCCAAAAGGGCGATCGCCCACCCTCCTGTAACCCACACTGTCCACGACCAGGGTTGATGTTGCAGCAACTTAAAAAACCATAGTCCTGAATTTATCGCAATGGAAAGAGCGACATGGGTTGCAAAGGTCATTCGATCATCCAGACGGCGAAAAGCAGGGTCACTGCGATCCGGCTTTCGGGGCCAACGTGGAGGCATAACGTACTGATAATTGGGTGAACAAGTCAGAAAATACGACATCTAATAAGCATCCTAGAGCGCGTTCGGTCATGCTCTATATTCGGATACATGCGCAACACTGACATCCTTATTCTAGAAGGATGAGGAACCTACAGAACCAAGACACTTAAAAAACAACATGATTTATCGTTAAAATTGCCTCGACGACAGAAAGTCCTAAAATTATGCCGACGACTTTAAACCTCGCATAAGGTGGGAACTATCGTTTTCCCTCAGGGGAAACGACAGCTCCCAATAGGGTTTGGGCTTGATGATCGATTACGTCATGCAATCTGTCTCTTATGAAGCATTTTTTTGAGAATTATGGAGAAGATGTCTCGATAAGTAGCTAGCCACAAGTAAACGTAACCTTCCAAATACTGTACCGCCCGCGCAGCGGGCGGTACAGTATTTGAGGTTTTGGTTTTAATGATGTCCAGGTACTTAATCGCGCGTTGTCATCGGTTCGTCACCAATATTTACACTGAATCTATAGAAAATCGATGAATTGAGCTCAAATTCCCGCTACAACTTCGACAATTTGCCTATTCATCATAAATTCTGGTGTAAGTTGCTCCCTATATTCTGAATATCCTGCAATAAGAAGGGATGCATTTTAGTCATAACTGTAGAGATTGTTTTCCCTATGTCAGGCAATCAAAGATAATAAGGTATTCAGTTCTTCAGAAATTGGATGCATATCTTTGTATCCAAAGGCTATGAGGAAGATGAGTTATCAAGCATCATGTTGTCAATTTATGAGCTTTACCCTTGCAACAAGCAAGCAATAGTGACATTTAGACAACAACCTCATCTCATCGATAGATGAATTGTCTTCATTTGCATCACGTTTAATTCAAGGATTCAGTTGAGGTTTTTCTATGAAGTTGACCGTAACCAGCGACACGATCTTCAAGCAACGGACCAAACAAGCCCGTGAATTGTCTGATGACGAGAAGATTTTGGTGCAGAAGGGAGCTGAGTTTGAAATTATTGCAACCGATAGCGCTCCTTTCAAGCATACCCTGGTGAAATTTACTGCCCCGATAGGCCAAACACAAAAAGATTCATGGTACGTGTTCTCAGAACATATCGCGTTAGAGGGGAATGAACCCAACAATGATCCAAATGACGAAGTAGAGCCAGACCCAGCGCCAGAAAGAACTGGAGGCTTTAAGTTGCCAGGTTATCGAAGCACCTTTTATTTGCCAGATCCGGTCTTACCAGGCGGCAACTTCACCTGGAAAGAAGTCACGAAAAATGGAACGCGAATCCCTGTAAGCAAAAGTGTTGTGGTGAATGCGCTGAAAATAGCCGACACCATGCAAGAGATTCGCGAGTTGTTCGGCAATCGGTCGATTACTGTAACGTCGTGGTACCGAGACCCAGTTTCAAATCGTCGTGTTGGAGGGGCTAGCCGAAGCCGTCACTTAGACGGAGGGGCGGTCGATTTCAAAATTGCCGGGGTCTCAACGGCTGAAGTGCAGCGACGCCTTGATCCATGGTGGGGATCTCGGGGTGGGTTAGCAAGTGCTAGCTCATTTACCCACATTGACAATCGAGGATATCGTGCTCGGTGGCGTTACGGCCGCTAAGCCTTGAGGTGAGGATATTCACCAAAGAGAAGCAGGACGCTGTGGTGTCTACACGATGTCCTGCTGCTCTTTGGTGCTAGGTAGCACTAATTTATTTCCTGAGAAAACGTCCCGTTTATTTTCTGAGAAAACGTCCCGCCATTGATAGGGCATCGCCTAGATCAACATCACCATCACCATCAGAGTCGAGGAAAGCATCAAGAACAGAATTGTTGGAGCTTGCTGTAGCTTGCGATGTGCCTCCAGAACTAGCTCCTGTCTTCAGAAAGTTCAGGGCAAGGGGAACCAACACTGGCAACATTGACTGAATCATTGATGCATCTAAACCTGTTCTTTGGGATGCTGCATTCACCAATTGCTGCTGTTTCTGAGGAGAAAGTACCGCCTGAAGAGCAGCTGTATTCGGGTTGGTCCCAGCAAATTGTTCTACTAATGATGCCACTTGCGATCGCCCTTGAGTTTGGCTCGTTTCCTGGAGCGATGATCGAACATACTGACCAACAACAGACATGAGAGCTTGCGTCGAACCACTGCTGCTGCTGCCTTGATTGCCAACAAGCTGAGTTGCCACGTTCAAAATACCGCTCAGCTGATCAGTGCTGGCCTGTTGATTTGGATTGCTTAATGCCCCCACAACCTGATCAAAAAGTCCCATATATTCTCCTTAATTGATAACTGTACACAACTATCTTGAATGGATTGCTCAAGCGTCATTGCTCACCCCAAGATAACTTGGTAATGTGATGACGCCATAGAAGCATCGTCATATAACGAAAAACATCGCCGTGGTCACTAAAATTGTGTCATCGGTTAGCTTCCTCGTTAGCACATTACAGATTTATTACATGAGCATCGATCATGCATACGATGCAAGGAATATGCATACGATGCAAGGAAAAAGATATCTCCTGTATTTTTCCCTAGCAGGTCAATCAGTGCTGCTGTATTCTATATGAGGATTTTATTCAGAACCTATGGCTTGGCAACGTCCAGATGGAAGACAACCCGATCAACTCCGCCCTGTGCGGTTTGAGAAAAATTTCACGAAATATGCAGCTGGATCAGTACTCGCTTGTTGTGGAGATACGAAAGTACTTTGCACTGTGAGTGTACAACCGGGGGTTCCTAAGTTTTTGAAAGATAGTGGTCGAGGATGGTTGACAGCTGAATATCGGATGCTGCCTGGAGCGACAGACCAACGTCACCCACGGGAATTTATGAAGCTTTCCGGTCGGACTCAAGAAATCCAACGGCTGATTGGTCGCAGCCTGCGGTCAGTGCTCGACTTTGAAGCTCTCGGCGAACGAACTCTTCTGATTGATGCTGATGTTCTGCAAGCTGATGCGGGGACGCGGACAACATCAATCACAGGAGGATTTGTCGCTTTGAGTGATGCGATCGCCACCCTTCTAGAAAGTGGAGAAATTGAGCGATCGCCTATTGTGCATCAAGTAGCCGCAACGTCTGTTGGGTTACTTGATGGTGAACCCATGCTTGATCTGAACTACACCGAAGATGTAACAGCATCCGTCGATTTCAACGTCGTGCTGAATGAAAATCTAGATTTAATAGAAGTCCAAGGAACAGCAGAAGAAGGAAGCTTTGGGCGATCGCAAATGAATCAAATGCTTGATTATGCTGAGAAGGGCATTCGAGACCTCATGGATATCCAACAGGCTGCAATCCGTTAAGGAAAATACGTTGAACAGGTTGTTACTAAGCAAGAGTTTTCAACATTAAGCCTTGGTAAAGAATCGCATGTTGAAACAAAAATCTACTGAAATATACACATAGATAGATTTTGTTGCATTCATGAATGTCGTACTCTTGCGGAAGTATTAAATGATTGTTGAGAGTTCAATAACGTTCAAGGCTACTTTACTGGTAAGTCGCATTGATGCAAAGCCAATTAGTGCTGGCATGGCTGATTTATAAACCTCGTCTAGGTTGGGAACTGTAGTTTTCCCGCAGGGAAAACTACAGTTCCTAATATGGTTTGGGTTTATTTGAGCATCTGAATGGAGTATGGATAAGTTAGTCAGCGAAAACAGTGTGTTGAGGGTATGACAACTTAAAGAGTGGCTCTCGACAACACCCAACTCCTAAAAACAACCATACTGTAATAAACACAAGAGCCCCGCAATAATAAGGCTGAGTGATAAATCAACACAATGCCTTCTCTATAGCCATAGTGCGAACGTCCTAGGCGTCCTAGGCTATGATTGCGTCTCTAGGGGGTCTACTGAACAACAACTAGGAACGTGCTTTAGTACACCATGTCAGCTATTATCGACCTTACAAAGCCATACTAAAGACGCATAAAACTCATCTTAAAAGCAGATTTTCTGTTATAATCGGCTCCCTTACTTCCAAATTCGTCGTTCTTGCTCGAAGATTCGCTTCGTATTGCTGACGCGGCGAGTAGTCAACGCCAGCTTTGCAACTTAATTATTTCGCTCACTCCAAGGAGGTGATTGCACTCATGACGCCCAATACTTATGCTAAGCTCATTCAATTTTTGCAAGATGAATTAGCAGTTTCTCCATCTTCCATTGACGTTGCCCTGCGTCAAAGTCAAAGTGACCCAGGCCCTTTACCCATGATCCTTTGGAAATATGGGCTGATTACAATAGATCAGTTAAATGAAATTTTTGACTGGCTTGAAACAGCATAGATTTTCTGCCCCAAGAAAGTGCTTAGTTAAAGCAATATCGATCTTTATGAATAATGCGCATCGTCCAATTTGTATCTAGGGCTATGGTTTTTCTTTCATTGAACGCACATAAAAAATGAAGCGAGTTCTCAAGAACTCGCTTCATTTTTTATGTGCGTTCAA
>JBCCWF010000217.1:0-10461 GCA_039194035.1 Cyanobacteria bacterium P01_E01_bin.6
AAGCTTCATCCCATCAATAATTTCAGCATCGGTGACATCTTCAATGTTGCCATTGGTCTTACGCGCAATCTCAAGGGCGTAGACGCCGTCAGCAGGGTTTCCGATCGCAATGGACTTCGCGATGGTATTGGGCTTCACAGGAGTGATGAAGTCACGACCTTCTTTGAAAGCTTGGGAAATCGGAGAACAACCTTCTGCCTGAGCACCGCTAAAGCGAACCGGCTTCTCATCCACCAACCCAATCTTGACGAACTCGTTGAAGCCTTTGTAAATCTTGCCGAACAACGAACCAGAGGCAAGCGGTGCAACGATGTGATCAGGGAGTTGCCATCCAAGCTGCTCAGCCACTTCAAATCCGAGAGTTTTCGACCCTTCTGAGTAATAAGGTCGCAAGTTGATGTTCACAAAACCCCATCCGTGGGTATTGGCAACTTCAGAACAGAGACGATTGACTTGGTCATAGTTGCCATGAACCGCCATCACGGTGGGCGCGTAGATTAAGGTACCCAATACTTTGCCCGCTTCCAAATCGGAGGGAATGAAGACGCAGCAATCGAGTCCTGCATGAGCGGCGATCGCCGCTGTCGAATTAGCGAGGTTTCCAGTACTTGCGCAAGAAACGGTGGAGAAACCCAACTCACGGGCGCGGGTCAGTGCAACAGAAACTACCCGATCCTTAAAGCTTAAGGTGGGCATATTCACCGCATCATTTTTGATGTAGAGCTTTTTCAATCCCAAGCGACGCGCCAACCGATTTGTTTCCAGCAGCGGCGTCATTCCTGTCCCGACATCAATGGGATTTTCAGACGCCACAGGAAGGAACTGCTTATATCGCCAGATTGAGTTTGGCCCGGCTTCAATCGTTTGGCGAGTAACCTGTTGACGGATTTTGTCGTAGTCGTACGCAACCTCAAGTGGTCCAAAGCACTCTTCACAAACGTGTAGTGCTTTTGCTTCATATTCAGCACCACATTCTTTGCATCTCAGGTTGGTGAATGTAGACGTTGATGTGTTAGATAGCCCAGTCGTCTGAAGAGTACGTTCAATAGCCTGCGTCATGATGGTTCCCACAATGGATCGACAACAATAAAACTTGGATGGCACAGACTGGACGAAACACCATGACGTGCCCGAAATGACCAAGACATACTTGGCATTTCGATTGACATTTCAGAACAGTAACACGGCAGAAAAATGCAAGTCAAACATACCCGATTAATTTTGTCGGGATTATCGAAAGCATTCTCGGAGAAGAGTTTGAAGAGTTTTCATGCCGAATTTCATCGTTTTGACTATCATCCACTTTTTGTAATCAGTATTAATATGCGTCGATTGCTGCATCATTGAGTCTAAATTTGGATGTAGTAGAGGATATGCAGAAAACCTAAATTAACCAGGCCGAGCAACAGGAAATCTAAACCGTCACAGCATAATTCCTAACCCCAAACCCTATTGAGAAACATTGTTTTCTCTGAGGGAAAACAATGTTTCTCAATCTAGACGAGGTTTATTTCCTTATTGAGTTGAATACCTTAATTGAGTTGAATAAATGTTGCGAATGTGGGATTTCCGATAGTGCTGTCACTCAGTTGGGGAACTTAACAGAAACAGATTTTTAGGGCGCTTTCTGTTTTTTGTTGCTAGTCTCTAGGGTAAGGCTCCCGGATGCCTGTGTCTGGGGGATTCTGCAACCAAGGCATTGTTGCTCTGCTGCATGATCGTTTAGATGTTCGCGTCAGGGATAGTACTGTGACTGCTCCAAAGACACAAATTCAAGCACTGATTAATAAGATTGACGAGGTTCTCCAATCAACGACTCCTAGTAGTGAGCCTCAAACGCTAGATGATGTTCATCAGCAGCAAGTCTTAGAGCAGGCTCGGAATTATCTTTCATCTCTTCAAGGCAAAAGCATTGAAACGCCCTTAGAAGAACCACAATCAACTGGAAAGGCTCCGTCCTTGCCAGCTATTCATGATGCCAGTTCATTAGTGGCTGCTCAGTCTGGGGTTGGGCTTGCCTCTGTCCCCAATGCGGGATATGCGGCTCCTGCCGAATCTGCTCAGCAAGTTTTGCAAGCAGTTGTCCAAGAGATGAACTATCTCCGGGTCAACATGATGCAGCCGTTGCGCGAAGAGCTGATGACGCTCTATCAACAACGTCAATTACTGACAGCAGATATCCAACGCCTTGAACAACAGCGCCACGACTTGTTGCTATCGAACCAGCAATTTAACCAGCAACAAATGATGAGCGACTTCATGCAATCGTTGACCGAACGATTGCAAGATCAGCTGGCAGCACAAATTGCTCAGACGTATTCAAATCTTGAGCTGCAAGCATCACAAGCACCGCCATTGTCATTGGAAGGCTCCCCAGATCAGTCACAGATGAGTCCGGGACAGCGCCTGCTACATATGCAGAGACTTCAGGCTCAGTCGGATGACATGATGCTCAAGCTAGACGCAACTTTGCGTGTCGTTTTTGATTCTTTGCAAACGAATGTTGATGGCTACCATGAGTCCTTGATTCACGGGCTTGAGAAAATGCATGGCTTGGGTCAACAGGGCGAGGCCATGTTTGCCGCGCTGGTAAACCGCTTTGCCGAGCAATTAGGTCGAGGCGCATCCTATTACTTGCAATCCTCCATGAATAAAGAATGGGATTTGCCAGGACTGGGCAGCATCGATGGCCCAGATGGAGCCTTGATGCCGAGGGAACCCGTTCAAAATACAGACCAGATGGCCGTGCCGGATAGAATGCCGGAGGAACAGCTAGAGCGCATCATTAATACACTCGACGATGCGATGCAAGCTGATAGCGAAACTAGCCATCGTGCAACGGATGCGTCATCCGAATTGGATGATGGGTTGATTGATGAATTATTGGGGACTCTTGGAGCCGGAGATACCGAAGATCTTGGAGATGTTGACTTTGACTTGGATGATGTTGAGTTGGCGATGGGTGAGGTGTCGCTAGACGATGCAATCCTGGAGTCTGCTGACAGTGGAGACGCTAGCCATGCTGATGACGTCGGCTCTTCGGTGTCACAGGACGCCTTAACATTATTCAAAATTGAAGAGGATGGGGTTCGCGTTCACCTGGATGGCGATCGCCTCAATCAGTTGCAGGAAGCTGAAACCGACTCATTTCTCAATGATTTGGATGCCTTCACCCATTCACATGCAACATCATCAAACGATCAACAACATGAGCAACTCGATCAAGATGCTGTGGCTCACACCGACATGGACGACATTGGTGCCAGTGATCGTTCAGCGGCTCATGAAGACGATGAAGCGTTGGCATTCCTCGATCAAATCGCAACCGAGGTGGAAGATGATCTGAGCTTTATCGAAGGAGAACCAGAAACACCGGCTGATGTTATTGACAATGATGTTATCGAACAACCGTTAGAGCAATCTGACTCTGAATTAGATCCACTCAGAAACGAGGCTAGTCAGAATGATGACGTCGAAGACGCTCAAACCCAAAATGTATTGCTCAGTGTTGACGACTTGAGTTCTGACACGAATACTCATTCAGATGCTCCATCAATCGAAAACATGATTGATGCGGCCCCTGAATTAGATCCACAAGAATCTCCTGATCGAGTGTCCACTAACGAAATGGATGCTTTCTTCTCGATGTTTGAGACAGGGACACCAGACGCATCGTCCTCTGATGAGTCGTTGCCAATGGATTCCACCAATCATCAGCCCATTGTGGCGTCGAGCTCTGAGCTAGAGATTAGAGAAGATACTTCACCCGAAGATACTTCTTCATCCGAGGATGAATCTCTTGAAGAGGCATCCAACCTCTTGAGTGGACTATTTGGCGACCTAGAGGATGAGGCTGACGAACCCCTCGTGGGACTCGACGCAGAAGCAGTAGAATCATCGGCAGATGACGATGGAGACTTGTTCTCAGATTTAGGAATCACCACCCAAAATAATCCTACAGTTCAGGACAATACCGCCTCGGAGCAAATTGAAACCATTACCTCTCTATCTGAATTAATTGAAGATGAAGAGTCACGAGCATCGATTGAAACAGCTAATGATCTTGGAACTCTGGAAGCTTCAGATAATCCATTTCAATTAGATGCCTCCATATCCGATCGATATGTGTTGGCATCTCCTGACGAAGATTTACTAGCCGATGATGATGGTCGGGAGCAGAAAATTGACGTGAGCGTTCCGTTGGATGATGACCAACGTCAACGCCTTGCCGTAGATTTGGCGAATGTTGAAGGGTTAGATACCTCGGAAGTCCTCTCCACCTTGACGCTTGAGTTTCTTAATTCCAAACATCAAGACGATGAAGACCTATCCCTCGATAGCGAAAACATCGAAGGGTTTCTCTCCCCTGATGATGATTTCTTCTCAGTGGACACGCCTCCTGGATCTTCCCCATCACTCAATATCCCTCCATCTTCAGAAGCATCACGTGAAAACGTGGCACCGTTTCCCCCGTCGTCATCTGATATGTCGGAAGTTCCGAACCAAGCCTTCACAATCAATACCGACCTTGGCGAAGCCACTCCAACCCTGGAAGATGTTGCCGACGAAATCATGAAAGCCCCAATATTAGAGATTCAACCGACCCCAACAGAAATGAAGGATTTGTTAGGGGGAGCGATGCAGGATTTGTTTGGGACGGAAGAGGATAATACTTTTTCGCCTAAACCTTCTGAGACGCAAGGCGAACCTGATCGTGTTGAGGACTCCTCAACACCCCAACAAGATACCACCGAAGCCAACAACATCACGCTCTCTAGTTTATTTACCTCAGGTACCACAGATGATGCGGGTCAGAATACCGTTAATCAACCCAATACACTGCTATCGAATCCCCTTGATGAACCTGAACGATTTGACGAAGATGATGAACTAAAGGGGATTTTTGAAGATCTCCAATCCCTTGAAGATCTTGACATTGAAACTTCTCAAGTTCAGCAAGAACAAACTCTCCTGGATCTCATCAAAGGAGTTAGTGAGCCCTCAATTCCCGATGATGAACTACCGTCAAGTCCACCGACAAATGAAACGGACTATTCCTGGACGGTGTTTGACACGATGAATGATCCAGAAGACGATTCTGAGTCAGGTGAAAAAAAAAATAACGGATTCTAGCGACGCTGTAGAAGCTGATGATGCTCATTTCAGTCAGTCACCGGATATAGACATAGACTCCTTCTCCGAGCAGGATAATAGCCTATATGGAATCAATCGTTGGTTTGGGAATACGCCGTTATCCGAAACGAAGCAAATCGAATTTGAGCCATCAACTCAGGCACAATTGCAACAGCCTTCGTCTATCTCGATCCCCTCGGATGATGAGAGCGATCGCCCTCATCATCACAGCCCTTGGTTTCTCGGCCTTGATATTGGGACTGCTGGCATTTCAGCCGTCCTCTTGAATCGGAAGACTCATACCCTAGCCCCCCTTTACTGGCGTGCGATCGCGCCGCCCTCGTACCAAGCTGCTGAACGCCTTAATCCAACTGGAACAATCAAAAATCGGTGGTTTCGTTTACCCGCAGAGGCTGTGTGCGATCATGCTGGGCGTCCGTCATCATTCATGCCGTGGATTGCCCCCATTGTTTCATCGGAGAAACCATCTGATCCGATCCAACTAGACACAAATGCAGAGTCAGGACATCATCATCTGCGCAACATCAAACCTTATCTAGAACTCGGCCTGCCTTATCTATCTGACGAAACACAGCAGTGGGAACCCATGATTCAGTGGGCTCTTCACCAGACAATATCGCTCCATTGGTTCCAGCACGCGATTCAATCCCTGTTGTCTAGCCTCACACAGGCAACGTCTACCGAACTGTGGCACACCCCAAACTCTGAATTTACAGCCTCTACCGATAAACACCCGACGTTGGTATGTAGTGCGGTGGGATTAGGGGATGCACAGTTGCAAGCAGCACTGCAAGCCTTGGGGGGTGTTGTAGTTGGCTGTCCGGAGAACTGGTCCGATGCCTATCGTGTCAACATTCGAGAGGCGTTACTCACAGCACAAGTGATTGATAGCCCCCACCAGATTACGTTTCTGCCAGAGGCGATCGCCGTTGTGCTCTCTGCGATGAACATCGAGGATCAACAGCCCATTAATCTGCCAGACCGTGCCGCGTCCACACTCTTTAACAACACCCGTGTTTCTGGCACGACGCTAGCCATTAGTGCCGGTGCAGCGATGACAGAGCTGGCTATCACTCGGTTGTCTTCGCCAGTGCCATCACTCACTCAAAATTCCTTCCAAATCCATCATCTCGACTACGGTGGACATGCTCTGACTCAAGACATTATCAGCCAAATCCTGTTGCCCATGATTCGAGGAGACGTCCAACCCAATCATTATCGAGACGTAACCCAGCAAGAGTTTACCGATCAGGCACCATCCACAGAAGGGTTCACGCTCTCCTTCGCAGAAAAAGACTGGGCCACAATTGGAGCAGTGGATTGGCCTTGTCTCCAACCGGGCTATCCCGCTGTTGGGGTGCGGATGCAATTTCAGCAACGTCTCCAGGAATCAGCGGCAGGACAAAAAATTCTTACCCTTGCTCAGACGCTCAAAATTGGACTTCAGCACCATGAACACTGTTATCTCTCCATCGGAGATGCCCAATACATCATTCATCGACAAACTTTAGGCAGCCAAGTCTTTGTTCCATTTATGGAAACCCTCAAAGAATCAATCGTGACTCTGCTAGAAAATGCAGCCATTGACGCATCAGATATTCAGCATGTGATGTGTTCTGGGGGCACTGTCTCTCTGAGGGTGATTGCCTTGTGGCTCAGAAAACGGTTTCCTAAGGCCACCATCATTCAAGATAACTATCGTTCTCACTCGTTGGTGGGGGATCGTGCCATCGAGATAGACGGCCATGAACCAAGTCAGTGCAGTCGTGTTGCCTATGGGCTAGCAAAACTTCCACTCCATCCTTCCCTGTTCGAGCAGACGAAATGTCTCGATGATTATGTGCTGCTTCATGCCATGATGAGTGATGCTCCCGATACGCCTTTTTCCCTGGAGGATCTTCTGCGTCGTCTTGAACAGCAGGGAATTCCTGGCGATCGCCACCGTAGACACATTCTCCGATTGCTTCACGGGTACCTCCCCCCAGGCATTCAGTCCGGACAACAAACAGATGGCTGGCTGATATCCTCCACCCAATCAGGATTAGTCCCTGAGTCGATGCAGCTGTTTGAGCAACCACACCCTCAAAGTTTTCAAATCAACGCTCAAGCAAAAGCCTTGATTCATCATCGCTTAAGCATCCTAGAAACAACATTCCAACACAACTATCACGATATCGTTCGTCTGTATCAAGCCGATTGGCTAGTCCATCATTAGGGCTTGTATGGTGAGCCGGAAGTGTAAGGCGCTCCATGCCCTACACTTCCGTTAAAATTTTTCTCGGCTTACCGTTATACACGACTTGGTAAAGTGCACGAAGGAATGGGGTTTTTGGGCACGCGTTGCGCACCCAAAAACCCCATTCCTTCGCCATTGACTTGAGAAGATTGCCAAGTCGTGGTTATAGCCATCATTCGCAGGAAGCTCATAGGACACTGACGAATGCGAGTCTCTGCCATTAGGCTAGACAGAATGGCCTTCTGCATCCAGTTAATTCATGAAGATGACGCCTACCAAAAAGTCACGACCTCGCAGTATTCCCTTTCCAAGAGGCCGTCAGTGGCCATATCAAATGATGCGCGTCATCATGTCTGCCGACGTCTTGGCTCCCATCATTGTTGGCATATCGGCACTCATCATCTGGCAAGTCGCAGTATGGGTCACTCAGGTGCCGCCCTATCTGCTTCCTGGCCCTCTTCTCGTCGGAAAAACATTGGTGACTGAATGGAGAACGCTGTTTCCATCTCTCCTGGTGACCCTGCAAATTACGCTTACCGCATTTCTCGCAGCTATCGTATCAGGACTGGGAATCGCAATTCTGTTTGCTCAAAGTAAATGGATCGAGCGGAGTTTTTTCCCCTATGCCGTCATTTTGCAAACGACTCCGATTGTGGCGATCGCCCCCCTCATCATTATTTGGCTCAAGAACAATACCTTTGCAGCCTTAGTCGTCTGTGCTTGGATTGTGGCTCTGTTTCCCATCATTGCCAACACCACCCTGGGATTGAATAGTGCCGATCATCATTTAATTAATCTCTTCAAGCTTTATCGAGCCTCCCGATGGCAAATCCTGATCCATCTGCGCTTGCCCAGTGCCATGCCCTATTTTCTAGGTGGACTCCGTATCAGTGGCGGATTAGCCCTCATTGGTGCTGTTGTTGCAGAGTTTGTTGCTGGCACAGGAGGAGCCCGATCGGGATTGGCCTATCAAATTTTGATCTCAAGCTACAACCTCGAAATTCCCCGCATGTTTGCAGCTCTGTCAATGATCACAGTGCTGGGCGTTCTGATCTTTGTGACCCTGACCCTCATCTCGGACATGGTTCTTCGACACTGGCATGAAAGTGCCGTCCAACGAGAGAACTAACGGCAGCAACACAATTAAAACCCATAAAACCCTGCGCCGCGGGCGGCGCAGGGTTTTATGGGTTTTACAGTTAATTGTGACCACCCACTTATTAAACGATTGAACACCCTCGATTCTATAGAAATCAATGTGATCAACATGACAATACTGTCGTGTTGTCCACATAAAATTGGGTTTCAACGTCTCTAACGTTTCATTCTTCTCATTTCAAACCATGATCCCTGATGTTCCCCACTATCGGCTAGTTAATTGTCATGTATCGGCCTGCTTACTCGATATCGATGCCAATGTCATCGAAGCAGCAAGAATATACGAGCGATCGCCCTTCATTGGCAACCACCTCTGCCAAGTCGATATTGCAATCGACGATGGTCAGATCACGGCGATCGCCCCCACGGGTCAACTTCCTCCGACTCCATTTCCTCCACTTAACGTCGATCTCAAAGGCAAGCAAGTATGGCCCTGTTTTGTCGATATGCATACTCATCTCGACAAAGGGCACACCTGGGAGCGCAGTCCCAACCATGACCGCACCTTTGATGGAGCCTTGACTGCCATCCGTAGCGACTCCTCCGCTTACTGGCAAGAAGAAGATGTGTATCGTCGCATGGAATTTGGCCTCAAATGCAGCTATGCCCACGGGACGTCTGCCATTCGCACCCACATTGATTCATTTGGCGAACAAGCCCATATTAGCTTCAGCGCCTTCAAACAACTCCAAGCAGAATGGGGCGATCGCATCAATCTACAAGCAGTTTGCCTTGTCACCCTCGACTATTTCTTGACATCGAATGGTGAAGCCCTGGCAGATTTAATGACCACTGTCCCCGGAGGCATATTGGGAGGCGTTGTCTTTCCAGATGATGCGTTAGATCACCATCTGGATCGAGTCTTCAGCCTTGCACAAGAGCGGAACTTAGCTCTGGATTTTCATGCGGATGAAAGCGGCAACCCCAACCACAAAACCCTCCGGCACATTGCTCAGGCAGCCATTCGTCACCAGTTCTCTAATCCCATCATTTGTGGACACTGCTGCAGCTTGGCAGTACAGCCCCCAGATGAAGTAGAGGCAACCCTTACCCTGGTCAAAGAAGCAGGCATCGGCATTGTTAGCCTCCCCCTCTGTAACCTCTATCTCCAAGATCGGAATCAGACTGCATCTCGCCATTTTAGTCAAACAGCGGTTTCCTCAACGATGCCCCTTCATACGGGCAATTCTCCTCGTTGGCGAGGGATGACGTTGCTCCATGAACTGAAGGCACTGGGTATTCCAGTGGCGATCGCCAGTGACAACTGTCGTGATCCGTTTTTTGGCTTCGGGGATCATGATGCCCTAGAAGTCTTCACCCAATCCGTGCGCATCGCTCATCTCGATGCCCCCTATGGGGATTGGCCTGGGGCGATCGCCCGGATCCCAGCCAACTTAATGGGGCTTCCCACTCACGGTCGTATTGGGGTCGGATCGCCCGCCAATCTAGTGATTTTCAAAGCACGCACGTTTAGTGAATTGCTATCTCGGCCTCAGAGCGATCGCATTGTGCTGAGACAGGGACGAGAAATCGATACCACGCTGCCCGACTACGAGGAGCTAGACGATTTGATCCATATGACATAGGCACATAAGTAGCTAGCCATCATTAAACGTACTCTTCCAAATCCTGTGCCGCCCGCTGCGCGGGCGGCACAGGATTTGGGGTTTTGTTTTAATTACGTCCAGGTACTCAGCACATGGAAACAATAGCCAAGGAGTCGAAGAAAGTTTGGGGCGATCGCTGTTATCCAAGAATCTAGGAGACAAAGACGGGCTTATACCTTAAGTCGGGAACACGACTTGGCAAAGTTCGGGGAATCGGGTAAACGGGATAGTCACAGACGATTGAAATGCGGGATGATTCTCACAGCAGAGTCATATAGCCGGACAACCATGCTTCCATTTGTTGGC
>JBCCWF010000218.1:0-10459 GCA_039194035.1 Cyanobacteria bacterium P01_E01_bin.6
CCACCACCACTAAAATATTTTCCGGTTCTATTTCATATCTATTCCTTAGTTAATAGACCTCTTGCAATATTCGGTTCATGATGTGCTGCTAAATCAACGTATTCTCCGATCTGATCTGGATCGTTAGCCTGCTACTATGCCGTGTACTCAATTATGCAAGAGGTCTACTCTAAGTCTCCGAAACGATCGTGATATCGAGTTAGTAATTGCTCAGCGGCTTGTGCTTTGGTTTCTGCCTCTTGTGCTTTGGTTTCTGCCTCTTGTGCTTTGGTTTCTGCCTCTTGTGCTTTGGTTTCTGCCTCTTGTGCTCGTTCTTCTAATTCCAGTGTGGTCAAAAATTTTCGACCATCGGGACGATAAATTTCCAGTTCTGTACCTTCTTCAATGACAAAACGGATCTGGAGTTGGGGGCTTATCCATCCATTCATCTCATCAATGGCAGACAAATCTCCTTCATGTTGAACCCATCCTGTTAACTCAAACGAATCAGGGTTATATACATAATATTCTTGAACACCATACTGCTCATAGAATTTGAACTTGCGAATCATTTCAGCCAATCGATTTCCGGGGGAGAGAATTTCGAAAACAACCTGAGGCGGAATATTGTCCTCTTCCCATTGGCGATAAGATCCTCGATCTCCCTTCGATCGGCCAAACACAACCAGAGTATCGGGAGCCTGACGGATTTTATTATCTCCTTCGACGGGATACCAGAGTAAATCCCCTGCGACAAAGACATCAGCTTGATCCGCAAACAGCAGTTCCAGGTTCTCTTTTATGGTCACAATCCAACGGAACTGCTTTGTATTGTCCGCCATAGGGTTTCCATCGCTTTCGGGATAGACTACAGTGCGCTGATTTGGAATCGTTGATGTCATGGCAATAGGTCTCGTGTCGCTCTAGGGTTAGTGGATCCGGAGAAACTGTACTGTACTGCTGGACGTAAGTAGGTAGGCACCATTAAATATGAAACCCTTAATAAAACCCCTAAATCCTGCGCCGCCTGCTCAGCTGGCGGCGCAGGATTTAGAAACTAGTTTTTAATGATGCCGAGGGACGGATTTCAAATTTATTGTATGTCTAGGATTCCCATCATACCTTGATCTTCGTGGTCAAGAATATGACAGTGATACACGGTGCGTCCGACAAAATCTTCGAATCGGACTCGAAGCGTAACGGTCTCATAACCTCCAATGCTCACGGTATCTTTCCATGCTTTTAGAGATTCTGGGTGACCATTCCGCTCCATGACTTGAAACCGATTCGTGTGCAGATGAAACGGGTGATCCATGCTGGCTTTATTGATAATGCGCCAGTCTTCGATGTGATTGAGGCGAACGTGAGTATTGACTCGATCCATTACAAAGGATTGGCCGTTGATGATGAAGCCGGTTGACCCTGCTGTGGCATCAAGGCCGTGATCTAATACAAATTCACGCGTGGTCTGAGGGGCGGGCAGAGCCTCAACGGGAATGAGCTGTTGAGGCAATGGTAGGGGTTCGGAGCGATCGCTCGCTTGATAGCGCAGGGTGGCCATGGTGGTGGGTGTGGGCGACACAACACCAGACATCTGCTCAACGGCATCACCAAAGGCTGAAATGATGCTGGCAATGCCGCGATCGTAGGGCACATTGATAAGCTGATACTCTCCTGGTTCTTGCTGCCCTGGAATCAACACCTCGGCTCGTTCTCCAGGAGATAAGAGAAGCCTGTCGAGTTCAGTCGGTTCGGCGATCGCCCCCCGATCCGTTGCCATCAAAAACCAGGGATGATCTCGCAATTGGAGCTGATAAATCCGTGAGGCAGATGCGTTGATGAGCCGCAATCGCAACAACCCGTTTTGAGACAGGTTGACGATGGGGTTTTGTTGTCCACTCGCCATGAGTAATGCCCCCTCGCGCCCCCACTTTTTCCCAAGAGGATGAGGGTCTTGAAGGGCGCGTTGAGGATCAGACTCAACGTCTTGCAGCACCAATACGGCTTCGTCCGCCTGCTGAATTTCTGGGATGTCGTCTACGTCTCCCCGGATAATTAACGGTCCTGCCATCCCTGCAAATACCTGTGATGCCACCTTGAGGTGATAGTGGGGGTGATACCACCCCGTCATTGCAGGATGATTGCTAGGAATTTGGAATTCATACCTGTACTGCTCTCCAGGAGCCACTTCCCGAAACACATTATCGATTTCGGGCGAAATGTGGAGGCCATGATAGTGGAGGTTTGTGGGGGTGTCGAGTCCGTTGTTTAGAGTCAAGCGAACGGTATCGCCAGCGCGAGCTTCGAGGAGAGGGCCTGGAAAATGATTGTTGTAGGTCAGCATTTTGACCGATTGTCCGGCCAACCTTTGATTTCCAGATCCAGCGTTGAGGGACAGATCCAGAAGCCCATGTTTACTGGCAATACGATTGTCGCTGCTGCTACGAACACAGTAGGAAATAAATGGCGCACTAGAGATAGCGGCCATAAGACTGAGAAATTGGCGACGTTTCATTGGATTTTAGGCTTACTGAATGTCTTGAGTTCCTATCATGCGTTGAAAAATACTAAAAGTGCATTCGTAAACTCTTCTGGAGCATCCTGTGGAACCCAATGGGATGCCCCCTCAATCGATTGGAAACGGGCACCTGGAATCTCGCTGGCCAATTGTCGGCCATCTTCTGATTTCTGCCAGGGATCATCCATGGCCCAAAGAATTAGGGTCGGGGCTGTAATATCGCCATGACGGTCAACCAACGCCATGGTCTGGTTGGCATTCAAGGCAGACGCATTACGCAGCAGACTCAATTTCCCTTCTTCGCTGGCCCACGGGGCAATAATACCGTCACGAAATTCCGGGGTGAGTTGACTGGGATTTGACAACCCGGCGGCGAGGCTTTCCTCAAGGACTGCCATCAAGTCTGAAACTGGGCGTGACTTCCACCGCAGGGGATGACCAAAATCGAGCATGTCATCATCAAATCGGTCATAACAGACCGAATTGGTGATGACTAAACGATTGACCAATGCAGCATGCTCGATCCCTAAAATCAAAGCCACCGCTCCGCCCGTGTCGTGACCCACTACATCTACCTGCGCCACTCCAAGGGCCGATAGAAACGCCACAATCATACGAGCCTGATCTTGAAACGACCGATCAAAGCGATCGCGACGATCAGACCACCCATGACCAAGAAAATCTGGCGCGATAACGCGATAACCCGCCTCTACCAGTGTGGGAATAATCGCATGATAGAGGTATCCCCACGTGGGAATGCCGTGCATCAGCAGAATCGTTCCTTGCTGCGCCTCACCCTGATCGATATAACGAATCGTCACCGGGATATGGGCTGCCGTACCCGCAGGCAAGATTATTTCTTGTTGAGCAGATTTAAAGTCCTGCCACGTCTGCCAATGTGTCCCATCCGAGGTCATGTTGTTTCTCCATTAATCATTAGAGCGTTGCTCATTTGAGGGATGAAGCATGGCATTGCCTAGCGAAGCCATGCCCCTAGGGCTATTGATCGTACAGTAGCCGATCTGACGATTGCATCGTTTTGACTTCATCCTATGATTGAGCAACACTCTCCTGTTAATTCATCGAAACACTTCCCCGTCGGGCATTGTTGTTCCACTTAAGATGGCACCTGAGAAATTAGCACTGCTAATTTCTGCTCTGACGAGACTGGCATCCGTCAAATCGGCTTCAATTAAGCTTGTTTGTGCCAAGTAAGCATCCGTGAGATTTGCTTCCCGGAGCGTGGCTTCTCTAAAATTGGCGCGGCTCAGGTTTGATCGGCTCAGCCGTGCCCCATCCAAGTTTGCCCATGCGAGATTTGCTTTACTCAAATCTGAGTCTGGTAGTAGTGCCGACCGCAAATTAATCGTTGCCATATCTGCTTCAACGAGAAGCGATCGCTCAAATCTGGCATTAATACAATCTGCGTGGCGTAAGTTTGCATGAGTTAAATTTGATTCCGTTAGGCTGGCTCCACTCAAGTCAGCATCACTCAAATCGGCTCCTTGCAAATCAACATATCGTAGGGTTGCCTCACTCAAATTAGCGCCTCGTAGGTCTACTTTCGACAGGTCGGCTCCGGTTAAGTTGGCTCCGCGCAAATCAATTTTTCTCAGGTTGGCTCCCCGGAGATTGGTTGTATATTTGCGGTTTTCTTCTCGCAAATTAGCCCCTCGCAAACAGGCTCCCGTCAAATTTGCCCCACTCAAATCGGCATTGCGCAAATCGGCTCCAATCAAATTGGCATCCATCAAATCTGCCAACGTCATATCTGCACTGCGCAAATCCGCTCCTTGAAGAATTGCCCCGTGCAAATTGGCATTCCGCAATATGGTACGAACGAGATTTGCCTGACTGAGGTTGATACCACTCAGGTTCGCGGAATCTAAGTGAGCGTAGCTCAGGCTAGCGCGGTTTAGATAGGCCAACACCAGCACCGCATTGCGCAAATCGGATTCGTCCAAGTTAATCCCAATCAGATCGGCATGGCTCAAATCAACACCATTCAAATTGGTTCCCACAAATTGAGTGTGATCACTGGCATATTGCGTTAATAATTCACGTGCATCCATACGGTTTTAAGTGAAGAGAGCAGTTTCATCGGTACTGGTTGGGCATGGGTCGTTGCTATTCGTTTCTTCAGATGAAGACGGTGAATCTATGGTGTGAGACTGCTTGGGCGATCGCCCAAGCAGTGTTTCATCTTGGCCAATCGTCTCCACGCGAACATTCATCGCTTGATCTTCACGATTGAACACATCCTTTGATCTTGACGGTGAGCTGAATTCAGGAAACATCGCTGTTTCCTCAGACGAGGCACGATCGCGCGTTGAGGATTGAGCAAAAGACTGCCTCCCAACCATCCCAGGCAAGTTGATGCGAATCGATTCTGGCTGGGGGGTATTGGCTTTTTCCTCTTGGAAATTCACAGTCGAAGGAGATGCATGACGCGTATCTTCATCTCCCTGGCTCTGCTGAGCACTTCGTCGATCATGAGATGACGATTCAGCCATTGGCATCGTTGGCCGATGCTTGACCATCAGCATTTTGACAGCTCGCAGAATAGCCTTGGATACCGGGATGTAACGCTGTGGAGATTTCAACGCCTGGATGGTTAAGGAGAGCCCAGCCGAAAGATCTTGAAGCGTCGGGTATTGCTTTAGCGAGGCTAAAATCAAATCATCCAAGTCACGGGTTTTCAGGCTCATCCAAGCATCTGGATCTTCGGCAAACTGAGCTTGTTCTGATTCGCTAGATTGCCCTGGAGGCGCATACACAGCAAGAAACAACAGGTGTTTGGATAATAGCGGTACCGTATATTTCATAATCTCCAGTCGGAGATCATACACTTCTGCTTTGCTAAAGACAGGAATGGGTTGAGTCTCCAGGTCAATGACATCAGGCTCACCATCATCATCATCTTCTAACTGATTAGCCTGTGTTTCTGCGTCATCGTGTAATGGTGATATCAGACCAATAATGTAAGTTGGGTTTGATGGCGTGACATCGGCCTCAACGTGTGTGTGGCTCTCTGTGTCATCTTCTGACGGAGACACATAAAGACTGCGACAGGCTGTGATGATACTGTTGGCGATCGCCCCATACTGAATCGGTTTGCTGGTTGTTTCCACCACACTACTAATCACAGCCTTCAGGTGGTCGAAACTTTGAGTGAGTTGATGAAGTTCTGTCAGCAAATCAGGGACGCTAATGGCCAAGAGGCGATCGGGATCCGTTTCCCAATAATTTCGACAAACCAGCACCAGCAGTTTACGAATCCGAAGATGTTCCGCTTCTTGCTCTAAGATCTGGGCAATTTGCCAATACACGTGAGGATTGGCAGTGAGCAGCGGTGACGAAATTGGCCCTGCATAGAGTTTCTGAAGAGTTTGAACAATCGTATTAGCAATGAGCAAATATTCGGCAGACTTGCTGAGGGTTTGAGTCACTTGATCCAAATAGACTCTCAATTGTTCAATCGTTGGCGCAAGCCGCATCAACGTTTCGATCAGATAATGCAAGTTGTACTGAGCAAGCTGATCTGGGTCTGCCTCCCAATGTTGAGTACAGGCATAAACCAGCAACTTTTTGATGCGCAGCAAATGCTGCGCATTAGCGAAATCTCGAATGGCCTCATCAAAGGGTGAGAGCACGGTCATGGTTCCCTGTTCTTTAGACGCTGCTATGTTGCCAATGCCTACTCTATAGTTCCCAGTTCTCAGGCAAGGCTATAGCGTAGGCACAAATGTATTGTCAATGAATAAATAGATTGGCCAGAGAAATATAGGGTTACCTGAGCGCTGCTTCAGTAGATGTGTTGACCGTCAGGGATTGTTCTGCCCACAGCGAGATTGAATGCTGCTCTCAACATGAATGTTGCTCACAGCATGAATTCAAGTCCGAGACTAAATCGAGTATCTTGGCGATTAGGCGTGAGTTGAATTTGAATGTCACTAGAGAGTCGCACATCTTGAGTTAGTGCATAGCCAGCTGTAAAGGTTGTGAGACTGCTTTCCTGGCTATCGCTCCCTGGATTGATCCACACCTGACTCACAGAAATATCAGCGGCTCCCGTTCTAGAGGGCACCAATAGCAGCCGCAGGCCCACCGCAACACCATCAATGTCATCATCCGGAGTATCCAACTCTCGATAACCCACCAACGGAGCCAGATTCACGCCATTGCCTAACGGCAACGTGTAATATCGCAGAGTTACTCCCCAGGATTGATGATCGCCCTCAAAGGTTTGCCCATAATCCCCATTCAGCGTCAGTCCTGTTTCTCCGAGAAACACATCATCTACGCTAACCAGAAATCCACCGTCTTCATCGACGTTAGCATAGGCTGCTCGAACTCGTGTTCGAAACGCGGGATCTCGGCGAATGTCCTCTAAAATATCGGGCGTTTCCTCTAGCCATCGCTGGAGGACAGGACTCTCTTCGATAATCATGGGGTCGAGGTCTAGCTGATCAGCGTCTAATCGTTGAGCAAGCTGCATAGAGGCGTCACTCGTCAAAACCCAGAAAGGTTTGGAGAGATTTGTATTGGAGAGATTTGTTTTTGACTTCTGATGGCGATGATCGATCCTGTCTCCGATCGGCAGATTCTCTACGGCAGAGGGCATTGCCAATGCTGACCCTTGAAGCAAAAAAACGACACCCAGGGCGATCGCCACAGGACATCCCCTCTCTGCCATGAATCCAAGCACCTGAAGCAACTTCATAGAATCATCCTGTGCAATTCAACACGCCGCATGAGCGACAAAACTCGCCCACAAAAGCATAAACCGGATTGCAAAATATTGAGTTCTGGCGATTGAGCTTTAAACAATACTGAAACAGTCGCACCCTCATTCCTGTATTGCTTGCTTGACTCTACAGCCGACTAGAGGCTTTATCTTAAAATAGTCGCTTAGGAATAGGCATGACATAGAACTAGAAAGATTGAGAGGTGCTTCTAAATGAAACTTGAATTAAATATTCCTGATTTAGCCTGTTCCGCTTGTGTTGAAACCGTCACCAATGCGGTTCAAGAGGTTGATGCAACTGCTCAGGTCGTCGCTGACCCCAAAACGAAACAGGTGAGTATTGTCACGACGGCTCTCGAAGCTGCGATCAAAGAGGCGATCGCCACAGCTGGCTATACCGTTGCTTAGGAATTCGTTACTGAAAGGGAGCCAGAATGGAACATCAAACCTTCAAACTGCGCGGTATGAGCTGTGCCTCTTGTGCAGGCAATATTGAGAAAGCCATTAATGCTGTCCCTGGTGTTGAAACCTGCAGCGTCAACTTTGGTGCTGAGCAGGCAACGGTCACTTATGACTCCCGTAACATTAGCTCTGTCGATATTCAGGCGGCAGTGGATGCAGCAGGCTATGCGGCTCATCCCATACAAGATGATGTGCTGGCATTTGAGGATGATGTAGACCAGCGACAGAGAGTCGCGGAAAATCGAAAATTATTCCGAAAAGTTTGCTTCAGTTTAGCAATCGGTGGATTGCTCGTTTTTGGTTCTCTGCCTGCCATGACTGGCCTGGAAATTCCGGGATTTCCCATGTGGTTGCATCATGCCTGGTTGCAACTGGTGCTGACCCTTCCAGTCATGGTTTGGGCCGGTAGCGATTTCTTCATCAATGCGTGGAAAGCCCTTAAACATCGCTCTGCAACTATGGATACGCTAGTGGCGATAGGCACAGGGACTGCATTTTTATATTCTCTATTTCCCACCCTATATCCTCAGTGGTTTATCGCTCAGGATCTGCCACCGGATGTTTATTTTGAAGCCGCTGCTGTGATCATTGCGCTGCTTTTACTGGGTCGATTGTTGGAAAATCGAGCAAAAGGACAGACTTCAGAAGCCATTCGAAAGCTAATAGGGCTGCAAGCGAAGACAGCGCGAGTTATTCGTGGCGCACAGGAACTAGACATTCCAGTCGCTGAATTGGTTGTAGGAGATGTGGTGTTGGTGCGGCCTGGGGAAAAAATTCCTGTTGATGGTGAGATTATCAGCGGGTCGTCCACGTTAGATGAAGCCATGGTGACGGGAGAAAGCCTTCTCGTCCACAAACACGTTGGAGATGAGGTGATTGGCGCCACCTTGAATAAAACGGGCAGTTTTAAATTCCGGGTGACGCGGGTCGGTAACGACACATTCCTGGCTCAGATCGTCAAACTCGTGCAACAGGCGCAGGGATCAAAAGCACCCATTCAACGGTTGGCAGATAAGATAACTGGATGGTTTGTCCCGACCGTGATTGCGATCGCCATTCTTACCTTCATTATTTGGTTCAATGCGATGGGGAATGTGACCGTCGCTCTCATCACAACGGTTGGAGTATTGATTATTGCCTGTCCCTGTGCGCTGGGGTTGGCAACTCCGACCTCCATCATGGTGGGAACGGGCAAGGGAGCTGAGAATGGCATTTTGATCAAAGGGGCAGACAGCTTAGAACTAGCCCACAGAATCCAGACCATTGTGCTGGATAAAACAGGAACCGTGACCCAGGGCAAGCCAACCGTAACGGACGTTGTCGCGGTGAAGGAGGATATCGCTGATCATCCACACCCTCTGCTGATGCTAGCGGGTTCTCTAGAGCGCAACTCCGAGCATCCCCTGGCAGAAGCCGTGGTGCAATATGCTCAAGGACATGGGATACCCTTACGCGATGCTCAGAATTTTGAGGCGATCGCCGGAAGTGGTGTGCAAGGATCCGTCGCTGACCATTGGGTACAGATTGGAACTCAGCGCTGGATGGGGGAGCTAGGGATTGATACTCGGCGTCTCACGTCACAATGGGATGCTCTGGAATCCGCAGGCAGAACGGTGGTTTGGATAGCCGTCGATGGACAGATTGAAGCCATCATGGGCATTGCCGATGCCGTCAAGCCCTCGTCGACCAATGCCATTCAGGTTTTACAAAAAATGGGGCTGGAGGTGGTTATGTTGACAGGTGATAATCGCCGTACCGCTAACGTCATTGCCCACGAGGTCAATATCCAGCGCGTCATCGCGGAAGTCCGCCCCGACCAAAAGGCAAATCAAATCGCACTCCTTCAGCAAGAAGGTGCCATCGTCGCCATGGTAGGAGATGGCATCAATGATGCCCCAGCTCTGGCTCAGGCAGATGTCGGCATGGCCATCGGGACAGGCACTGATGTGGCGATCGCCGCGAGTGATATCACCCTTATTTCTGGAGATCTTCAAGGCATCGTCACGGCCATTCAACTCTCCCGCGCCACCATGACAAATATCCGACAAAACCTGTTCTTTGCGTTCATTTATAACGTAGCTGGAATTCCAATTGCAGCGGGCATTCTCTATCCAATCTTTGGCTGGCTGCTAAGCCCAATTCTTGCCGGCGCAGCCATGGCCTTTAGTTCGGTGTCGGTCGTAACCAATGCTCTGCGGCTACGGAATTTTCGCCCTCGACTCCACGCCTGACCACACTATTTGTAAGGGAATTATTTGTAGGGAACTCAAACGATGTTGAACTCACTATCTTTTTTCACTGTTTTGTTTGGCTGTGGCTTCTTATTAGGGAGCATATCAGGCGTCATTGGAAACGTCATTGTTGCCAGGGGTGCATTTTGAGGCTGACTGAGGAGATATTCTGATGCACTACCAAAACGCCACTTTCATCATCGTCATCAGTCTGGGTTTTCTTCTAGGAATCGCAGGAGATGCCTCTGCTCAAAAGCTCCATCAAGAGGGCATCACACCTCAACCGATTGAACAACCTCGCGAATTACAACCCGTTGAGCAACCGCTCGTGTCTAAGGTTATTGTGACTGGAACCGGATTGAGCCTCATTGTCCTTGAACTCTGGTGGTTCGTGTTAAGTAAACCCAAGTCCCATACCGCAGCCGTGAATGATAGATGACAACTCATAAGTAGATAGGCATCCATAAACTCACTTTAAAAACCTGGGGAGCGCCCCCGAGGGGCGCTCCCCAGGTTTTTGGG
>JBCCWF010000219.1:0-10444 GCA_039194035.1 Cyanobacteria bacterium P01_E01_bin.6
GCGCCAACGGCGCGCCCCAAACCCTCATTTCTTTGTTGCAATTTTGAAAAGTTTGCCAAGTCATGTGCTCTTATTCACTCTCTACAAAGTAGAACCTGCCTGATTCGCTTATTAACATTGCATCATTAGTCGGCGCAACCGAGAGACGCGCGTGTCGATACCCCTGTTTTTGAATTCACGCCCTGAGCCACAGCACAGAGCTGGCGAAGCTGGCGGCCGTCCAAGATGGCATCAGTAAAATCAGCCCCTGTGATGTCCGAGTCTTCAAAGATTGCCTTCAACATCAGCGCATTGACAAACAGCGTATCCCGCAGGTCAGTTTTGAGAAATTTTGACTTGTCAACCATTGAGTTGGTCAAATCAGCCCCGTGCATATCTACCATCGTGATTGCAGAGGCGCTAAAAATAGCACCCTGAAGGTTGGCATGGCTAAAATCACTCAGCTCTACAATGGCATCTGCAAACTCAGCAACCCGTAGATCCTGGTTAGAAAAGTCTCGGTTCTTAATTTCTGTGTGATTAAAAAACATGGGGACAATTGCAGCATCGGCGATCGCCGGAAGACTCCACAGCCATAGGCTACAGGTGAGCACAAGGACAATGAGTGATTGATGCATCATGCCGCCATTACTGATGAACTACTCTATGAACTGAGAATGCGAATTTCAGACATGAATGAACTCGTATCAAAGCTATCGACTCGTTTCACCACACTCGTGCGGAGGCGTAAGTTGTCGCTAACGAACCAAAGCCGTTCTTCTGACTGAGCCCCCTCATGATCTGAACATAAAGTTAATGTCTCATCGTCGTCCAATCGGTATTCAGCTTTAGACAGAAACGACTGGGGCTTTAAAGTATGTCGGAGCAAGATGCCTTGATTCGGAGTATCTGAAGGAATGGGAACTAAAATCGTTAGCCCCATCTTTTTCGATGTCTCAGCACCAACAAACCCTTCCCATCTCACCTGAGCTGCACAAAGAGCCTTGCTAGGATGAATTCCATGCTGTTCACAAGCCTGAACAACAGCACTATCATCAATGGTCAACATGTCCATATAGATGTCTGATTTACCCCATTCAGACTGACTGTAGGTCAGATGCTGACTCGTACGCTGTGAAAACCATTTGCCACAGCTTTTCTCGAAGAACTCCTTGATATCCATTAACCGTTCGTTGTATACATGTCATTCAATGCGTGAACATCATCAAAGCCAACGACTGTCTTCTCCGATCGTTCCGCGATTCCCTGAAACTTCTTAATCCGATTAACCAATAGGTTTCCTAGATTTAGAAATTGCAGTCCTTATATCTTAGAGTCAAAGGTTCTCCAAGAACAGGCAGAGAATCAAACAACGCCTCATCTGCTGATTCGGATTATTTCAGACAAGTACCAATTTAATTTTCTGCATGAGGATAAAAATTAAGCAGACCTGAAATTAATTCGTGTTTCTTAGCAGTTTGTAACGACCGTTGTAATGGTACGCAAAACCGTGATCCCTCGGTGATAAGCTTACAAGTGGACTTTAGACAGCTTAGATAAGAAGGACTTTTGCAATGGTTGGAACGTCCCAAACTCCCTTGCTTTTGAGGGCTGCCCGTGGCGAAACATTAGACCGTCCTCCCGTGTGGATGATGCGTCAGGCGGGACGCTACATGAAAGCCTACCGGGACTTGCGGGAAAAGTACCCATCTTTTCGGGAACGTTCAGAAATTCCTGAGGTAGCCATTGAGGTATCCCTTCAGCCCTGGCGAGCATTTCGCCCAGATGGTGTCATTTTGTTCTCAGATATTGTCACTCCTCTGCCAGGCTTGGGCATCGGGATGGATATTGCAGAAGGGAAAGGACCGATTATCGACGATCCGATTCGGACACACGCCCAAGTTGATGCATTGCGACATCTAGAACCAGATGAAGCAGTTCCGTTTATTAAGCCAATTCTAAAAGCACTTCGAGATGAAGTGAAGAATGAGTCCACCGTATTGGGCTTTGTGGGAGCACCATGGACGCTCGCTGCCTATGCGGTTGAAGGGAAAGGATCGAAGTCCTATTCCATTATTAAGAATATGGCGTTTACCGAGCCTGACATTCTACACAAGTTGTTGGGTAAGCTGGCTGACTCAATTGCAACCTATATTCGCTATCAGATCGACTGTGGAGCACAGGTGGTGCAAATGTTTGACTCGTGGGCGGGTCAACTATCGCCCCAAGATTACGAAACATTTGCGTTGCCTTATCAGAAGCAGGTGTTTGAGCAAGTGAGAAAAACTCACCCAGACACGCCGTTGATCTTGTTGGTGTCTGGGAGTGCTGGCTTATTAGAGCGCATGACGCTTGCGAAGCCTGACATCGTCAGTGTGGACTGGACCGTCGATATGGCTGATGCGCGCCGTCGATTGGGGGCAGGCATGAAGGTGCAGGGAAATCTGGATCCAGGTGTTTTGTATGGGCCTCACGACTTTATTCGCGATCGCATTCTCGACACCATTCGCAAAGCTGGTCGTCAGGGACACATTCTCAACCTAGGTCATGGGGTATTGAAGGATACGCCTGAGGACAATGTCCGGTATTTCTTTGAAACAGCGAAGCAGGCTGATGAGCTATTGGCTGTGCCGGCATAAATGGTTCATCCGGCATCAATGGTTCAAGGGAATTCGCCGTAGGATGTGGTCGCCACGGCGCAATGTATGGTCAGCGTTTGCGACGCTATCATATTCAGTAACAGTTAAATCAGTTAAACCTCATCTGGCTGGGAACTGTAATTTTCCCACAATGAAAACTACAGTTTCCAGCATGGTAAGGGTTTAAGCAACTCACAGTAGGAATTGACTTGCAATTCCTACTGTGAGTTGCTTAAAGTTTAATGACCCTCACGACGTTGGAGTCATGGATCGTCAGCGAATTTTTATCACCGGGGCGAGTGGGTGCATTGGGCAATACATTGTGGAGGTTCTGGTTCAACAGACTCAACATGAGTTGTTTTTGTTGGTTCGGAATCCAGATAAACTCCAAGTTGATTGCTCCATCCGCCCTAATATTCACGTTCTCCAAGGAGATTTGCAGCGGATTGATGAATTCGCAGATGTGCTGGGCACGATTGATACCGCAATCTTGACGGCAGCAGCTTGGGGTGACCCTGCCATTACCTTCGACATCAATGTCACAAAAACATTGGCGCTCATGGAGTTGCTCAATGTTGATCGCTGTCAACAGGTCATTTATTTTTCAACCGCAAGCTTACTGGGACAGAATAATCAACCCCTTGAGGAGGCGGGCATCATCGGAACAGATTATATTCGCACCAAATATATCTGCCATCAGCGCCTATCAGACTTAGCGATCGCCCCTAAAATCACGACAGTGTATCCGACGCTGGTTTTTGGCGGTGATGGAACAAAGCCCTATTCTCACTTATCGGGTGGGCTGGCAGATGTGATGAAGTGGGTATGGCTGATTCGATTTTTTCAAGTGGACGGAAGCTTTCACTTCTCCCATGCTCAAGATATTGCTCAGGTGATTGCTCAATTAGTCGAGCATCCTCCAGAGTCAGGGCGATCGCGCGATTGCGTGTTGGGCAATCCTGCAATCACGGCCAATGAGATGATTCAGCAGCTTTGCATTTATTTTCAGAAGCGCATTTATTTCCAGGTTCCGTTGCTGCCGATTGCCGATGTCATCATCAAGCTATTTCGTATTCAAATGGCAGAGTGGGATCGATTTTGTATGGACTATCGGCACTTTAGCTATCAGAACCCCTTAAGTCCTGCGTCGTTTGATCAGCCTGTTTACTGTGAAACCATCACTGATTTGATGAAAGTCCATCAGATTACTCCTTGAGTGGAGGAAGGAGAATGATTCAAGTTGCCCATGCCCCCAGCCTCCAAGAGCGAATGTCCCTCATGAACGGATGGATAACGGCGGTGGTTATTTATGCTCCACAGCAACTTGTATGGGAGCAGGTCACAGATTTCAAATCCTACTCAAATTGGAATCCATTTGTGCTCCAAGCTGAAGCCCAGTTTGAGGTTGGGATGACCATTCGTTTTTTAGAAGATATGAAGCAATATGGTCAACATTGGATCAATGCAAAGTTTTTGTCCATTGACCCGCCGCACAGGTTTGTCTGGGAAGGACACTTTGGGGCATCTTTTCTGTTCACGGTTTGTCATACATTTAGGATTGAAGTCGTCAATGACCATCAGACTCGTTTTATCCAAAGACATGAAAACTCTGGACTGCTTATTCCTTACTTAGCTTTGCGAGGTGTTTATTGTGTCAGTCACCAGGGTTATCTCGATTTTAATCAAGCACTCAAAGAACGGTGTGAACAGATGGTTGCAACAAATTGATAATCTATCGATGCATAGCCATATGATGGCTAGCGACTTATTGAGTAAGTAATGAAAAGAGGCACGGTACTGTGGGGCGAAATGGCGATCACCTTATCTGAGTCTTCAATGAGGAAACGCATGATCATGAAAATATTCTATACTTGATGTTCCAATTTTTTAGAGATACCGAAGGATGAAGTATTACCAAGTGCAAGACAATGTTTTGTCTGATCGTTATCTCAATAAACTATGGAAAAACGTCAATTCTAGTTCCTATTTCACCATCAACAACCTTAACCGAGACTTTGTCCAAACAAAGGGGTTTTCTACTGTTTTTCGGCGTGATGGGTTATCTATTGTTGAGCAGGAATTTCCGTTCTTTAAACCTTACTTAGAGATTGCACTCCAGTCGGATTGTAATGCATTTTATTTGAATCCTTTATTACTCCAAGCAGGTTCCCGTGTGGACCCTCATATTGATCGGTCGTTGCGGTCGTACTGTAAAACAATTGAACCTCCATTCTTAGTGAGTGTTCTCTATGTGCGAGTGCCTGAGAATATGGAGGGGGGGGAATTGGTGCTCAAATCAGCGAAACGCCATGTTGGAAAAATCACCCCTCAAACGAATTCACTCGTTTATTTTCAAGGTGATTTAACTCATTCTGTAAACCCTGTGAAAACGGTCGGAAGTCGCTTGAGTCTCGTGTGCGAACAATATGCGCTAACTCCCGATGAACTGGAGGACATTCCACAATTTACAGTCGAGTCCAGAGCCTATTCTGGGAGATACTAAACCCCCTTGATTTTGGACAAACGACTTCATTTCTGCGTGTAAGTAGATAGCCATAATTAAACGTAACCTTCCAAATTCTGCGCCGCCCGTGCACCGGGCGGCGCAGAATTTAAGGTTTTGGTTTTAATGACGTCCAGATACTTAGAATGCAGGTAAATGACATCAGATAGAGCCTCTTTAAGCGTAACCGTCATGGCACAGATTAAATACACTTGCTCGTGTAGGGCGTTGTCCAGTTGATTGACGCTTTTGCAGGTCCATTCTTTTCGTCATAGTTTGAGATTGTAATCTTTAAAAGCGGATGATGAGACTCGAACTCACGACATTCAGCTTGGGAAGCTGACGTTCTACCACTGAACTACACCCGCGCACAATTGATTCAGTTCTATAAACTTAGCACTGTCGTATGAATCTAGCAGGTGTCTGCAAGATTTAAAAATGTTAATGGTCACTTCGCCAGATTCAATCCTGTTTCCCTGTATATGTTGAAGTTCTTTAGGTAGCGGCGGCAGCGGAGAAGGGGCTTGTGTAATGGTTGTAGTTCTTGCGCTGTCTGAAATGTGTTGAGTTGCTTGAAAGTGGGAATACTCTCGGATGTTACAGGGTGTGTATTGTTTCGATTGCTTTGGGTGCGTGATTATGAGAGCCGTTGATGGATCCTGATTATCTGAATCTGTGGGTTTGAAGGATCGGCTCAATCCCCGGCTCAATCCTTAGAGGCTCTCATTTTTAGCAAGGCGATCGCCTTGCTACACAACTGGAACAGACCTCACTCATTAATCGTCAAGGAAAGAAATCGTAATGAATCTGAACATTGAATAGTGGTGAGCTTGAGGCGATCGCCAGTAGAGTGAACCGATAGCTGAGGTGTGTGGGATTTCAGGCAAATTGAGGATGGGAAGGCGTTTGTTTTCGAGTGAGAAACAACACTTCTTTTGCCCAAGACGTGATGCCTAAACTGGGTTTGTATCAGATTTTTCTCTCTCAAATTCCTGATTTGGGATGCGGCGGCTGGACGATCAGTGTAGGACTGTTGCAATTGGTGCTCTACCTCCGATGAGAGCTGTAGGCATTTGACAAGGAATAGGATGGATACTGTACCCGACACACACGATGTCCTCTATCGTCCCAGCACACGGATCGGTGCTGCAATGGTTGGACTTACGCTGATGACTGGGGGCATCGGAGGTATCTGTGTTTCAGATTATGTAGAAGAACATTTATCTCCGGCGATCGCCAAGGACTTGAGTGACTCGCTGAATCGCCCGGTTGACTTGGGGGTAGCGACGAGTTTTTCTCCCACCCATATTCGATTTGGTCGATCCATTATTCCTGCGACGCAGGATGATGCAGATGCGGTTGAAGCAGACGCGATCATCATCCAATTTTCTTTATTGGACATTTGGAACGCCGGTGATGTTCCGCTGTCGGTGACATTGGTTCGCCCAACCATTTTCTTGGATCAGAATGACTCCGGAGACTGGCTGCAAACAGAGATGGCGTTGGGGAGTGATTCTAAGTTCCCCATCAAAACGGTTCGGCTTCGCGATGCAGATGTTAGCCTCAAGCCGTTTTATGCTGGATTTCAGGCTCATCCCAAAGCGATCAATTATGTGTCAGAGACATTTGACCGCGAACAGGCAACAGCGGAGCCAGCGATCGCCCCTGATGTCTCTGTTCAAGAACAACTGGATGAACAATTTGCCGTGTCTGATGAAGTTGTTCGTTTTCAAGGGCTGCGTGCGTCCGTGAAGCGGAATCATAATCATCAGAACAATGATGTCCTGACGTTTGATGTTCGCACCCGTGGTGCGGAGTCGGGCAACGTTCGAGTTGGCGGACAGGTCAATTTGGATGAAGGACGAGCGGAAGCAACGATTCAAGCACATCGACTGGCGATCGCCCCGCTGACGACGTTGTTGCCATCATCTGTCTTGGTGAAGGATGGTGTTATCACGGGTCAAATGACGATGATGGGGGGTAAGGAAGAACCCGTGGCGCTGCGTGGTTCTGCGACGCTGAAGCAGGTCACGGCGTGGGTTGACGATGAACCGAATCCCGTTAAGGATGCTCAAGCACGGTTGGTCTTTGAGGAGCAGACCATTCGAGTTGAAGACGGGACGATGACCTATGGATGGATTCCCTTTGAGGTGGGTGGTACCGTTCACCTAGAGGATGGGGTGAACCTGCAGGCCCAGGCGGATGGGGTTGATGCGAATGATTTCATGGCAACCTTTGACCTCAACGTCCCTGTTCCAGTGACTGGAGATTTTAAGACCGACAATCTAACGGTGACGGGAAAATTCGGCCAAACGGTGTTTGCAGGAACGGTCACGAATGTTGAATCGATGGCGCTTGATCAGGTGATATTTGATGCGGTACAGACTGACTTCACCTTGGACAAGGGCAGTGACATTTTGACCCTCACCCAGACAACATTAACGCCGGCGGTGGGTGGTCAGATTGTGGGCAATGCTCATATTCGTCTCGGGGAAGCGGACGATGCCGTTATCACGGCGAGGGCTGATGGACTATCAGCAGATGCGATCGCCCAGCTCTACGGGCTATCGCTCGCGGATACGCAGTTGGGGCAGATCTCTGCCAATACCCAAGTTGTGTTGACTGGGGATGGCGTGCAGACCCAGCTCTCCTGGGGATTGACCGAGGGAGATTATCAAGCGGCGGGGCTGTTCTCCGCTGTCGATGACCATGTGTCGATGCGAGATACGACGATTCAAATCGGGCAAGAACTCGTGACGGCCACGGGGGAACTGGCGGACGGACGCTGGCAAACAACGTTGCAGACAGATGGGGTTTCCTTGGCCTCTGCGATACCGGATGCTGAGGGACAATTGGAAGGACACGTTACCGTCTCAGGATCATTGGATGACCTGCGTCTGGCGGCGATTCATGGGACGGGAGAGGTGTCCGTTGCAGCGATTCACCCCATGCTAACGGAGCCGCTACAGGTTGACTTTGATTGGCAAGGCGATCGCCTCCACATTCGACGAGCGGCATCATCGTGGTTAGAAGCAGAGGGTTGGATGACGGCAGCCTTTTCTGAAGCACGGCCTAGCATTACGGACATGGCGCTAAACGTCAGGGTACAGGAGATGGATCTGGCGGCGGTCTCTGCGGAGTTACCGATGGCGGTGCCTGTGTCGGTCGCTGGTCAGAGTCAGTTTGCCGGGGTGATAACGGGGACGCCTGATCGGCCTGCGTTAGATGGACAGCTTCAGCTGACGGATTTTGCCGTCGGGGCGATCGCCTTTGAGTCTGATCTACAGGGTTCGGTGACGGTCAGTGCGGATCAGGCGATGCAGGTTGCCCTAGCGGGAGAGCAGGATAATATTCGCATCGTTGGGGATGGCACGTCGGTTGATTTTGATCTTCAGCGGGAAGACGCTGTTGCCCAGGGTCAGTTGAAGGGGCACCAATTAGCGGCGACGCTTCAGGATATTCCCCTCACGGTGTTCCATGAGTTTTCTGCGCTCAATCTGGACGAGAATTCATTCCTGACTGCGTTGACTGGGGAGCTTTCTGGACGAGTGGCGATGGATTGGCAACAGGCTCACAATCCCACAATGCTGGCTGATGTGGCGATCGCCAACCCGATGCTGGGCACGCTGCCGCCTTATTTGCGAGAACGCCATCGGGGCGATCGCCTGACGGGAATGCTTCGGTATCGAGACGGGGCGGCCCATGTGACGGATGGACAACTCCACTTTGGCGAGAGTCGTCTTCGCTTGGCCGGATATGTCGCTGCGGACGATGTGAGCGGACGGATCGACATTGAGCACGGCGCATTGCAAGATGTGATGACCCTTGTGCAAGCCATCTCTCGGGATACTACGATGTCATCCACGGTGATGGCGTTGATCAATCAGGAAGATTCATCGGTGCCGTCATCGCTGGATATGGCATCACTGATGGAAGGACAGCCGCAGGTGCAGGGCACACTGAGGGGCAGCATTGGCGTTCAGTTCAATCCCCTGCGAGATGCCATCCATGCCAGTGTTGGGTTGCGGGGAGATCAGTGGCAGATAGGACGGCTCGGAGTTGATCAGTTCCATTTGGAGAATGGGCGGCTGAGTAAGACCGCGATGGCGGTGGCCGATCTTCAGCTCATCGGCATTTCCTATGGTGATATGTCGGCTCCCGAGATGACGCTGAGCGCGTCGATTGATTCGTCGCGGCAAACGGGGCAGCTTCAAATTGAGCAGGTGCCGCTGTCGTTGATCAGTCAATGGGTCGATAGCCCGGTGTCTATTGGCGGGGAGTTTGGGGCGATCGCCCACTGGCAGCAAACGGGAACCTTGCCTAACATGACGGGGAGTTTCTCTCTGGATAACCTGCGAATGGGCAGGTTTGATACGGAGGCGATTCAGGTCGGGTTTAATGTTGAAAATGATGTGCTGCAGCTTGGGCGATGGCTGATACCAGGGAACCCGGTTGAGCTGGTTGCCACAGGGCGCATTCCGTTTCGGTTGCCCTATATGGCGGGTGTGCCAAATGCGCCTGTGCGGTTTGTGTCCCATGAGGAAACGATGGCGGTGCAGGCGGTTCGCCGGGAGTCTCCTCAGGAGTTTGGTGTAGATGGAGCAGATAAGATAGTGGTGTCTCTGGGGCTGCTCCAGCAATCCTTCGGCGTTGCGGAACTAGAGCAGTTGATTGCAACGGGGGATGTGCCCAATGGATGGGGCATTTATCTGGATCTGGCGAATCTGGATGCGGCTGCGTTGCAGTCGGCGCTGACCCAAGAAGTGGCCCTTGATTTAGTGATGACGGATCATTTGCTGAATTCACCGCTGGGTGAGCAGGTGCTGGAATTTGTGGGCCGGGTGGTGCATACGCCATCGGGGCACGCGAATGTGCAGGCGTTGCGGTCAGCGTTGGTGTTTTCGGTTCATGATGATGGGCGGGTGTCGCTGCTGGAGTTTTTTAAGAATTATCCCCACGATGAGATTCATGTGAATTTGGATGAGCTGACTGAGGTGATGAAGGTGTTGGAACAGTCGCAAGATTGAATTAACCAGATGCGACCCGTTACGATGTTAGTCTGAGGACTTGATCCGCAGTTAGAGCTAACGATAGGAATTGCTTCGAGCGAATCTGGGCATCCCCCTCAAATACCTCAATTTCATACCAGCCATCTACTAACGTCAGTATCGATATCTGCTGCTGCTCATAGGGTGACAACCTAACTACATTTCTTGTCTCATCAGGGATAGAGCATCAAAACCTCGTTGAAAATAGAGGCGTTTATGGGGCTTGAGCGCCAGCAACGGCAGGACAAAATCCGCCCATAATCTCATCGAAAATA
>JBCCWF010000220.1:0-10326 GCA_039194035.1 Cyanobacteria bacterium P01_E01_bin.6
AAGCTACTTACTGATACTGAATGTCTTACATGTTCTCTCCAGCGCGGCAATGTCCACTCCATGCGTAGCGCGACAAACAAGTATCAATTCTTGAGCAAAACGTATAGATTTATACGCCGCAAGGAAAATTGCGTGATTTTCCCTGAGTGAATGAATCACAATGCGAGCCAAGTGAAATACGAAATCGATTCGTTATGGTCACCTTGCATCAGCTACAACACAAGAATTCTTGAAGGCTTTACTGTAATTGGCTTTAATCGTCGACATTGGTGACACTAAACGCATTGAAAGGCCGTCAACATCGGTGTTTTAAACACAGCTACAGGTGATTCACCAAGCAAAATATAAAGGTAAACTTTACATTTATGTTTTGAGGCTATCCGGAAAGTATACGTATTTTTTTTGTGAGTGCACGCCCCATTTCAGTAAAATCCCGGTAAGATGATTCTAGTCGGTTGCCTTTTCCTGTGATAGATTTGAGCAATCCTACTGGCATCGTCGTGATCCATTTTTGATCTTGTAGCGCGTTTCTACGAAATGCTACCGAATAGGTCTGGGTGAATATATAAGTTTGTTTCCGTGCATCTACGTGTTTCACTTTGTGTGTTCTTTGTTCTTCGTGACAGAAAAAAACATATTTCACTTGATTGGGGTCATTGGGAGAACACGTTATCTCTAGTGAATCAATAACCGTGAGAAATTGTGTTTTTCCGAGTCAACGCTCGATCAGAAAGTGATTCATTTTTTGAGTAGATGCTATTGCTTCAACTGTTGCAGCTTAATCTTGTATCCGTTTTCAAATCGGTAGGACGTGCATTTATGGGTATTCGTAAACAGCAAAGGAAGCTTCGTCGTTCCCGGTTTCCTATTGGGGGCTATCCACTACAAGGTGCCGTTAAGGGCATGGTTCGATGGTTGCTTCGTGTTCTACTTAAGGTCGATCAGCGGCCTCGATGGACCAGTGCTGGTTTTGTCCTTCCAACAACAATTATGTTGTTGCTGATTGTGACTTTGACTGTTGGGTCTATTTCGCTTCGGACCCTCAGCCGGACGACACAAACCATTGGCGATCGCCAGCAACGAGTCATCTATAACGCTGCAACACCAGCCATTGACCGAGCCAAGGCAAAGCTGGAGTTTTTATTTGATCCGGGTCAGGATGATCGACTGCCCACAGGCGTCCCTTCGGAGCAGTTGCTGCTCGATATGATGCTGAATCGACCTCCTGTCGATCCGAACAACATTCAACCTGATGAGTTGCGTCAAGTCCTCCTTCCTGCGCCAGCTGATCCGAACGGAGTTGATCCCTATACGTTTCCAGATGAACGAGCGACGGCTACTGCGCTAGGGGTTCCTGCTGGCTTAGATGGCCGATTAGACGTAAATAACGATGGCCAGCCGGATAATGCATGGGTGTACTCAGCAGATACGGATGGAAATGGAAATATCGATGCGCTGGTTGCGTACTCGATTTTCTTCGAGACGCCCGACAACATTAACGATTTGGCAAATGCTAGCGATGGTGCTGTTGCAGCTCGTGCTGATGCGTTACAGGTCAGAAATGCACCCCTCAGCAGTATTGTTCCAAGCGACCCTGTTTGCCAAGATCGGGCAGATGCACCCCCCGTAGAAGCGGGATGGTTTACAGATTTAGCGGCATCTCGAAAGAATTTTCAAGTCGATGCTGTGATCATTCCACTATCAGAAAATGCGGCCGTGAACGGTCAGTTTGTAGAAAACCCAAACGGTACTCTTGCGACTTTGGAATTTCAGCAAGATCGTCAATATGACGAAGGCAATAAGTGGGGAGCTTGGTTCCGCAATGACTTAGAAATCTTTTCTGCTCCAGACTTCAACTGGAATGGAGCAATGCATACAGAAGGGAATTTTATTGTTGGGCGAAATCGAAAATTCAAAGCTTTCTTAATCAGCTCACCAAATTCATGTCTGTATGACCGTCAGTCTTCTGAGATTACAATCGCAGAAATACCGCCAAATAATACCCGTGGATTACCTGCATTCCAGGGACAGGTCATTGCTGGTCAGTTGTTTGAAGTAGAAAATAGCGAACCTAGGGCTATTTTTCATGTTCATGATGACCCGACTCCTATTACTAACCCTGGTACTGATCCTGATGCTGTCCTATTGGAAGCGGGCAACGATTCTCTAGTCAACAACGGTATGTTGGCAGAGCTTAGCCTCGATCCAGTTCGATTGTTTACTGAAGATGTGTCTGTTCCTCGCTCTGCTACCCCGGTCGATTTTGGCTTGGTTCGTGATAATAATTGGGAGCTAAGAGACCTAGCAAAGACAGATACCGGACGTGTTTACAATACCGGGACTCAGTCTGCGCCTAGAATTGATGATTTCTTCAGGGCTGACAATCGTCTTGGCCCCAAGCCTCGATATGATGGAATTCTCATTTCTCAATACGACGAGACTCCAGCGAATGGAATCGATCCAACCATTGGAGATGAGACAACAGAACCCGATCTCATCCGCCTTGATGCACCTGATAGCAATGTTGGATTGGATGGCTATTGGGAACGACGCGCTCGTGTCGATGGCATGCGAGTCATTGTTGGTCAACGGTTAGAGCTTGGCAATGCTTTTGGTTGGCGAGGCGCAACGTTTGTAGATACCATTGCCGACCCTGACGACGTAGCGGATGATCCGCTATATCCATGGAATGACAGTGCTTGTACGGATCGCTGCCATGAAGCTAAACAGCGTCGCACGTTGCGAGATAATTTGGCAGCGGTACAGTCCATGGCGATTTATCACGCAGCTGGGGGAAGTAATGATGGTGATTTTCCTCGGTTATGCATGGCGATGACGGCTCATCCGGGGACGCCAGTGACGATTGATGCCAGTACAACATTTAATCCGTTGCCAGGGATTGCCCCAGTCGGTGTCCCAAACCTAGACATCAGCTTCTTTGATGGACATGGCACCAATGGATGGGAGTATAGCCCTCCTGCTGCATCTTCAGCTGCATTTGCCAATGCGATTACAAATGCTCAGCCCATGGGTATTGCATTGAGAAACTTGGCTCATTTTGCGGGTGACCCACTGGGAGGCGCACCCTCATTCCCTCCTGCTCAGCTTCCGGCAACAGATGCAGCGGCCGTTGTTCATCCGTTTCCTAACTTAGCAATGTGGGGAGATTTCTCGATATTGCGTCGTATTTTTGACGATGAGCTAGATGCAGGGGCGACCTATGTCAGCTTGAGTCCTGCAGATAAGACATATCTTCATACGGCGGCTTGTACCGTAGGCATGCTTGCCTCAAATATCGATGCGCTGAGTCGATATGATTACACCGCTAACCTAGTTGATTTGACTGCTCTGAATACTGAGATCGCAAATGCAGTTGTTACCTTAACGGATGGAAATCGAGACAATGGAGAGTTAGCTCTTCAAGGAACGGTTTGGCGATTTGATTATCCAGGTAGCAATGCGTTTACGACGATTGATGCAGTGCCTGGTGTGGCTAGTGATACTGGCGCTATTATTTCTGGATTCCCTCCAGAAGCGGTTATTTCGCTGTTGCCAGATCCTCAGAAGCGCCTTGCTGAAATTATTCATCTTCGAGAACAAGTGGTGCGCGATCGCCGCGCTGGGTTTGACGGTGGGTTACTCTGCGCTGATTTGACTGCGTTTTCTACAACAAACGCGTTACCTCAGTTGGCAAACCTATGCCCCATTCAGCCGAAGTTCCCTGCACTGTATTACTTATTCCCGCTCGCTGATCACCTGCATGATGGAAATTTGCCTGGTGGGCTACCTCCAGCCGTAGACACAGGTGCCGTTCAACCTACCGATGAACCCTATGTTACAGACAGTCCTTATGTTTTTGACACCGCCAATCCGTTGATAGGTGTTAATGCAGGCTATGTCTACCAAGTGGTTGATACGGCAGATGTTGACCCACTTGTTCCGGCAAACTCTAAATTGATTGCAGGTGCGGTCCTTGCCCCTAGAGGGTCGACTGCCGATTGGATTGCCCCTACAGGGGTCTCAAATGCAGATACTCCAAATGTGATTAATGTTGGCGGAGCAGATGTTGCGATTTCCTTTTTAGACAAGGGAGTCTACAACGGACGTGACTCTCTCAGTACTCGGGTTCTAGATATGGATCTTGCCCTGTTGCGAGCCAACGTTATTGGCACTGATAATTGGTTGCCCAAGCTCAGCATCATTTACTCATTCCGTGAAGACGCAGTACGTGAAGACATGGTTGTGCGTCCTGCAAGCTCAGCTCCTGGCAGTTGCTCTAATGATGCTGACATTCAGGCAGCTCTTTGCTTGATGAATGGGATTGGTGAATTTCAGAATCCAGGTGGAGTCGCGGCTAACCCACTCGCTCAAGATCCCCCTCTAAATGCAGACAACTTGATTAGTCCCAAAGCTGTTGATTACTATGCCGACCCAGATCGACGTCCAAATGGATTCCGTCTCCGAAATGGCTCAAGTATTAAACGGAATGGTGATAATGGTCGTGGACTGTCTTTCATTTCAGATAATCCGCTCTATGTCCAAGGTGACTTTAATCTTCACCAAAATGCTGAATGCGGAACAGAGGCCTGTCGCATTGAGGAGTTTACTCAAAAGCTACCTGATGATGGGGACTTTACGGTTGCTGAGTTCTACACCAACCGAACGGACTTAGAACCTGATTTTGCGCGCCAAGATTCAGATTTTTGGAGACCTGCTGAAATTCTTTCTGACTCAGTCACCTTGATATCTGACAACTTCTGTGACGGTAGTGCAGCCGATGTGTTCTTGACCTCTGGGGAAGGACAAAATGCAGAAATTACAACTGCCATCACACAACATGACAGTTATGCAGGCTACGCCATTGGGGCATACCGCTGCAATGGTGCAGACAACCGCACGTCATACCTCAATCAGAATCTTCCAACAGAGAATACTAACTCAGATGAAATCTGGATGAGAGAGAACCCCTTTGATTTTGATTCTCCGATAGAGATCAGCCGTAACGGAGCTCCTCGATTTATTGATGATTTAGCGAATCCTTATCCAAATACCGAGTACCGCAGTTTTGCAAATCAGCGGCCCCTCAGTGATGCGGTTCCGACTCGGGTCGATGCGGTCATTTTCAGTGGTATTGTTCCTTCTCGACCAAACCAATCTTACGGCGGACTACACAATTTCCCTAGACTTCTGGAGCGATGGGGCATACCTAACGGTGATAACACTACGTTGGCAATTGCAGGTGCGTTCATCCAGCTGGACTTCAGCAACTATGCAACGGCAGCTTACGACCAAGAAGCATGGGAACCAGAGGCAAACCCAACTCTTTTGAGTAATGAAAACCGGAGATATTATTTCCCTCCCCTTCGTGCCTGGGGATATGACGTTGGGTTGCAATACGCACCATCAGCTCCAATTACGCGCCGCTTTGCAAACCCAGGATCATTCAGAAGTGAGTTCTATAACGAGCCAGAAGCGAATGATGCTTACATTCAAAAGCTCCGAGACTCTCTTGATGGATTTCTAGCAGTGGTTCCGTAATGTCTTATTTGATTGTGTAATTAATGGTCAACATTAATTCTCAACAGTTTGTTTGGTGTTCCTAATGTGAGGTGAAAACCATGGGGCGGTTATCAGCGAGTTCTGATTCTCAACAGTCTGAATCCTTAGCAAAACAGGCTCTTCCAACCGGCTTGCTCAGTTTGCGGTGGGTAATGTCTAGACTTGTGAGGTTGCGAGATGACAGCGGTTTAACGTTGACGGAATGTATCGTGGCGATCACTGTTGTCTCACTGACAGGCGCATTAATGACACCACCATTGTTTCTAGCGGCTGCGACCCGTGTACAGAACAGAAGGGCTGAACAAGCCTTTCAGATTGCGCAAGGAGAGATTGATCGCATTCGTTCTTTGGTTGAGCAAGGAAATCACAATATAGGCAATTTACCAACGGGAGTGCCGGATGCTAACTTTCCTGTTCCTGCGCCGAATGCGATTGCAGGATTGATTCGGACAGTAAACAACACTTGTGCGAATATCTATGACAACTCAACCATTCCACCCACCTCGCTACTCCCTATAGACGCGGATGGAGATTGCGATGCCGACTTTTATCTCCAGTCGTTTCGAACAGAAGGTGGAATTGTAGATGCGGGACAACCAAGCAACTTTGAGGTAGGAGTTCGAGTCTATTCCCAAAGCATTGTAGCGCCTGGAAATGGTCTGAGGCCTAATATTCAGACCGACCAAGCGTCTCTAAAGTTTACCTCTGGAGAAGGGAATCAGAGAGAGTCCCCGCTTGCGGTACTTTACACAGACGTGACGTGGGATGGTAGCGGAGTATCGCTCTCCTGCTACCATAATGCCGCTGCGTGTACGACAATTCCCTAGTTGCTGGAATAGGGAAGGCTTGATTCTGATGTTCTGATTCTAGCCATGCTCATTAAAACCGATATCGTTGCTTATTAATACGTGGTTTAGAAACTAGAAATAGTTATGTCGCACTCACTTCTCCTCTCATTTATTCGTTCCCGACGAGCGCTATCATCAAAAGGCTTTACCCTCGCTGAGTTGCTGGTTGTCATTTTTATTGCAGGTGCAATTATTTCGGGCTTAATGTACTTGGCCGTAGAGCTATTGACAACCGATAATCGAGAAGCAACTCGAACTGAAACTCAGCGCGATCTCCAGCTTGCGATGGATTTTATGAGTAGTGAGCTGAGAGAAGCAATTTTCGTTTATTCGGATGTCATTGATCCGGATACCAATGCACTGTTCACGTTTTTTCCAACAAACGATCCAGATTTTGGCAACCCAGTGCTTGCCTTTTGGAAACAGCAGCGTCTTCCCATAGAAGTCCGAGAACGTTGTGCGGTAGAAGATCTAGAGGCTAATCCAACGCTCCGCCAGACATGTCTGCGAGGTTATTCATATACCCTAGTCGTCTATTCTCTCGGAGGAGTTGCTGCAGGTAATAATAATGATTCTTGGCGAGGCCGTGCTCAGATCGTTCGCTCTGCGATGAATCAGTTTGATTCAAACGATGGTGATGTTAACAACGGATATATTTCTCCAGTTACGAATGCAAGCGTTGCCTTTGATACATGGCCGCCAGCAGGCCAAACACCTGCGTTTAATCAAACGAATGTGCTAACTGATTTCATTGACGATGGAACAAGTGTCGATCGAGCACGTTCGGGCGAGTGCCCAGAAGCACCTGGTGTTGATCCGATTTATGGCGTCAGTCCAAGCCAACCTGTTAATGGCTCAATTCGTAGTTTTTATGCGTGCGTCAGCTTGCCAGGCACAACGGCGAATGGAACCCCGCTTAGTGCTGCCTCACAAAATCAAGAGGTCATTATTTATCTTCAGGGGAATGCAGCAGGCCGCTCAGGTCTATTTAGAGAGAATAGTTTTTTGCCGACGCTTGAAACTCGCGTTTTGAGTCGCGGGATTTTGGACAAGAACTTTTAATTAGGTCGTTGTATTCAGTGACGAAATTTGTATTTCTACGTCACAACGAATTCTGACAACCTTTTTACATACTGATACGCATATTGCCTAAATATCTGATTGTACCCAGGAACTCCATCATGAATAACTGCTTATCCCTTTGGTTGAAACCATGCCTTATCCGAAAAGATAACCCTATCTCTGGGATGACCATCTTAGAGGTTCTTGTCGTGGTGATTATTATTGGGATTTTGGCTGCGACACTAGCCCCTGGGTGGCTTACCTTTACAAACCGACAGCGAGCAAATCGGGCGCAAGATCAGATTCTCCAAGCTTTAAAAGATACTCAGACACAAGCCCGCAGAACTCGGCAGGATCGTACATTGACATTGATTGTCAATGATGGAGGGGTACCACAAATAGATTTAGACTCTCCATTACCAGGTGATGACCCAGCGGCACCCAATACTCTTCCTCCTGTGTCGTTGGGAGAAGGTGATTTAAATCCGAGTATGTTGTCCCTTCGGGTGATCGAAGGAGCAACGGTTGCAGAAGGCGAAACATTTCGCGTCCGTTTTGATGCCAACGGTGGGCTTGATGTTGATGAACAAGATCTGACCCTGCCAGTGAGGATTGCTGTTGCAGCACCTGCAGATTCAAATACTCAGCGATGCGTTATTATCGAGACGTTGTTAGGGGCAACCCGTGTTGGTCGGGATGACGAATGTAATGCTCCTGTCAATTAGCGAACTCTCAGAACAGAAATCATGAAGTCGGGATGTATTCAGTGAGGCTCATACCTCCATGATCATTCCGTAATTTCTCTGGGGAATACTATCAATAACCTATTAAGTACCTCGGCATCATTAAAAACCAGTTTCTAAACCCTGCGCCGCCTGCTGCGCGGGCGGCGCAGGGTTTATGGGTTTTATATTTAATTGTGTCTACCTACTTAATGCCTAGATTTTGGATCGCGTAAAGATAGGGTGTATGGCACTTTACGTGATTTTGGCTGATGGCGTGATGGCGATGTGAATGCGATGGATATTTCTAGGCTTGGGTGATAGTTCAATAGAGAGACCTTCATCATGTCATTGGAAGACGGCTTAATCGCGTTCAAACGAGGACGTTATGCAGAGGCGATCGCCCACCTCGATGCCTATTGCACCGAATCTCAAGCGTCTGGAAAAACTGGATCACGCAACTACATGCAGGCTGGGATGTCGTTGGTCAAGGCTTACCATGCTGAGAAGCAGTTTGAGCAGGCGATCGCTCAATGTAAAGCGTTCATGACGAGTGACAAAAATCCAGCGCTTCAAATTTGGGCTGATAAGACGTTCCCAAAGCTTCAGCAAGCACAGAGCAAACCAGAAACCGACGCAAAAACATCATCAGAACCCACCCCCACTGCTGAGTCTCCAGAATCGATTCAACTCTTGGATGCAGGCATCGCTGCTCAAAAGCAAGGAGACAATGAGGCTGCGATTGAATTCCTAGACTCCTATCTATCCTGCTGCTGCAAGGTGCGATCGCGCAACTACATGCAGGCTCATATATCTCGGGTCAAAGCATACCGGAGTTTAGGTCAAGCGGATCGCGCCTATTCTATCTGCCAAGAACTCCAAGCTATCGACAATCCAGCGCTTCAAAGCTGGGCATCAAAGGCGATGACGGCTCTTCGCCCTTCGGGAACAAGCTCTGCCGAGCAAACAGATAGCCCCAGAACAGATAGCCCCAGAACAGATAGTCCTAGAGCGGACGCTGCATCTAGTAGTCCAGCAGAATCTGAACACGTGATGCCTACAACATCCGCAACGCGATCACCTGCACCTGTTCCTCGAAAACCACCCATTCGACCAGGAGTAGCACAGCTTCTAGACAACACATCCACCATTGAAATTTCAGCTGTGGCAGGAGCGGCTGCGACAATAACATCTGGACAGGCGACATCTGAGTCGGCCACACCGCTCATTTCTTCGGAAGGCGATCGCTCCAGCACGGCTACGAGATCGGCCACTGCTAACCGTCAGATCCAGAGCGCGAAGGAGCGTTCGCCCCGATCTGCGCAAGGACGATCATCCCAACCCAGAACCTCGAACACAAAAGGCACAGGGGCAGCAGCTCTTCTGGGTGGAGGCGTGCTTGTTTTGCTCACCAGGCCAATTTTTCGTAGAAGCATGTTCACATTAATTGCATTCGCAATTGGACTAAGCCGTGCTTGTTTGGGTGGAGATTTTACAAGCAACGACAGTTATGCGGATGAGAGTTATTTAGACTACTCTTCTGATGCTCTCCATGATGCGGCTTGCATAGGAGACCCACAAGAGGCTCAGGTTCTGCTAGAAAATGGTACATCGGCTGATGTGCTGGATACCGACGGCAATACGCCCCTCTTTTTATCGGTGTCAGGATGTTCTTCAGCAGGTGATGTGTATTCGGTCACAGAAGGTCACCGAGCTGTGACAACCCTATTGATCAGTAATGGCGCATCTTCTACTATCGTCAATGATTATGGCGAAACCCCGCTTCATTGGGCTGCCGCTTATGGTACGGCAGACATTACGATGTCTTTGGTAAGTCAAGGAGCGTCGGTGTCTGCAGTGGATAGCCATCAAGATACGCCATTGCATTGGGCTGCTTGGGCCGGCAACCAAGAGTCTGTCGAAACATTAGTGAATCTTGGAGTTCCCCTCAGTCCTCAAAATGCGGATGGAGAAACACCGCTTGATTTAGCTCGGTATTATCATGATCATGCATCGGTTGCGATGTTTCTTCAAAGCCGAGGAGCCGTTGCTGCAACTAAGAATTAATCAATAAAACTAAGAATTAATCAATAAGTAGATGTCCATAATTAAACGTATCCTTACAAACCCTGTGC
>JBCCWF010000221.1:0-10288 GCA_039194035.1 Cyanobacteria bacterium P01_E01_bin.6
CCCCCCCTACCCAATCCCTAATTGAACCCCTCAGCCAACGGGAACTGGATGTGCTCCGATTGCTCAACACCGAACTCTCTGGCCCAGAAATCGCCCGTGAACTGGTTGTGGCTTTGAGTACCGTACGCACCCACACCAAGCGGATTTACAGCAAACTCAATGTCACCAATCGTCGAGCCGCTGTGAAACGAGCTGCAGAACTGGATCTGATTTAGGCGTTGATTCCCGCAAGACCCCTCCATCAATCCCCACATCTAATCCCCACATATGGGGACAACAACTCCCCACATCCGTTTGTATTTTTGAGTTGTTATAGCGCAGAGGGTCAACGCGATCGCAACTCCCATGAGTCAACCACACAATCCAGCCGCAAGTCATCACCCCCTTGAACAGTACGAAATCTGTATCAAGGGACATCTTGATCAGCTTTGGAGCGATTGGTTTGAGGGCTTTGCGATCGCTCTAATGGACAACGGTGAAACGCGGTTGTCTGGTTCGGTCGTTGATCAGGCCGCACTCTATGGCCTGTTGATTAAGGTGCGTGATTTGGGGCTACCGCTGGTCTCAGTCATGCCGACTCAAACCAAACAAACAGAAATTGCAGACAAGCAAACAGGAGAAACCATGAACTTGCAGAAGCAGATACTCACAATAGAAACAAAAGCGAAACTCTCGGCGCTGTGGATGTTTTTCCTACTCAATACGATATTTCGGGATATCCATGAATTTATTGAGCCAGGATTTATTGAACAGGTGATGACCGGGACATTCAATGGAATTCAAATCACAGAACCGCTGTTGCTGTTCGGTGGTTTCGTCGCTGAAGTGCCGATCGCCATGGTGCTGTTTTCTCGATTACTGCCCTACGGCGCCAACCGTTGGACGAACATCATCGCCGCTGTAATTACCCTCGGGTTTGAAATCAACAATGGCACCACCGATTTAGACGATACCTTTCACATGGTCATCGAAATGGCTGCTTTATCCTTCATCATCTGGTCGGCCTGGCGGTGGCGAAACCCAATACCTCAGAGTTCCTCAACCGCTCAGAAGGCATGATTTTTACCGACGTGCCTCAGATGCGAGGGATGAAGAAACTGTTCAATTAAACCCAGGAGGATGTGATGAACGCTTCAGCTAAATTTTGGAACAACATTGCCGCAGGTTATGCCAAACAACCGATCGCGGATGAAGCCGCCTACCAGAAGAAACTACAGGTCACGCGGGAGTATTTACAGCCCAGTATGAACGTGCTGGAATTTGGTTGCGGCACCGGATCGACGGCCATTGCCCATGCCCCTTACGTGCAACATATCCAAGCCATTGATTTCTCATCAAACATGATTGCGATAGCGCAAGCGCTGACTTGTCAGTTCGCCCAAGCGAAAGCCGACGCCCAGAACATTCAAAATGTCACCTTTGAGCAAGCCAGCATTGACGAGCTGAGCGTCCCCGACAGAACTTACGATGCTGTGTTGGGATTGAATGTTTTACACCTCCTCGAAAATAAGGAAGCGGCGATCGCCAAGGTTCATAACCTGCTGCAACCGGGTGGATGTTTCATCACCAGCACGATATGCCTGGGGGATACGATGGCTTGGTTCAAGCTGATTGCACCCATTGGTAAATTCTTAGGACTGTTTCCGTTAGTCAAGGTTTTTACGATCCAAGACTTAGAGAAAAGTTTGACGGATGCGGGGTTTGCGATTGACACCCAATGGCAACCGGGTGATTACAAATCGCCCATCGGTAACGCGAACATCGTGTTCGTAGTGGCGAAGAAGGCTGAATAGAGTTGGAGGTTGAATACCGATGAAAAAAGTTGCTGTGTTTGGCAATACGGGTGGTGGGAAATCCACTTTAAGCAAACGGCTGGCTGACATGACGGGATTACCCTGGGTACCGCTTGATCTGCTACAGTACCGACCTGGTGGTGACGAAGTCCCCCACGCCGAGTTCAAAGCCGCCCATGGGGAGCTGCTCAAACAAGACCAGTGGATCGTGGATGGCTTTGGCTCTATCGATACCGTCTGGGAACGGCTCAACGTGGCCGATACCCTGGTGTATTTGGATATGCCCGTACTACGGCACTATTGGTGGGTCACAAAGCGATTCCTGCAAGGGGCTTGGGTGTCGCCCGCCGGCTGGCCGGAGAATAGTCCGTTGCTCAAAGGGACGCTGAATTCCTACACCACTGTCCAGTTGTGCCATGCCAAACTGACGCCCAAGTACCGGGAGTATGTAGAGCGAGCGAAGGCAACAAAGCAGGTTTATCATTTGCGATCGCGCCGGGACATCGCTCAGTTCTACCAGACCATCGCCGCACAAACCAACATCACGTCACCCAGAAGGTGAACCCATGACTCAAGCCACCCAGCCTGTGAATCTGAAATTGGATCACGTTTTCATCCTGGTTGCACCAGGAGCCAAGATGGCCGATCGCCTGCTAGAGTCCGGTTTTCAAGAAGGACCGCGCAATACCCATCCGGGGCACGGCACCGCTAACCGACGGGTTTACTTTGCCAATGGCATGGTGGAGTTCCTGTGGGTGCAGGATGCCGATGAAGCGAGAACTGGGTCGGGTCGAGATCTGCGCTTTCCAGAGCGAGCGCAAGACCCGAGCGCCTCCCCATTCGGTGCGATTTTTGTCCCTGGCACTGATCAGGGCAATCCCGAAATGCCGTTTCCAGGCTGGCATTACCAACCTGACTACTTTCCACCCCCAAAAGGGTTCCATGTGGGTGCCAATTCCGAAAAGTTGATGGAACCGCTCTGTTTCTATTTTCCGTTCCATGATCCGGGCGTCCCGCGACCACAACCTGAACGCAATTCACAGATGATTACCGAGGTCGTCATTTCTACGCCATCGACGGATACTCACGGGGTGTTGGCGCTGGCTTCACAAGCGGATCGTCTCTCGATGCGAGCGGGTCAGGAGCATCTCATGAAAATCACGTTGAATCATCATGAATTGGGGCATACGGAAGATTATCGTCCTGTTATGCCGCTAATCCTGCGTTGGTAGACAAGGATGCAATTGGCATGTCTGGAATCTGAGGAATAAGCCTTAATTCAGTACCATTTGCCCCCCCATGGCTTGATCGTTCAAATCTGCGATCTTAGCTGGCCATAGCTTTCTAACAAACAAATCCACAAAGCATAGAGCCCTCTGTAACCAGAGGGTCGACTTGACCATGCCATTCAATACCACAATTCCCTCATTAGATCGCTGGAAAACCTCTCCCAGTATCGATACCCTGCGAGCGCTCTACGATGCATCTGCCGACCAATGGCACGACAATTTAGCCCGTCTGGGGCAGATCCACGATTACCAGCTGCTGTTCGAAAGTCAGGCCGTGCGCGACTGCTTGAGTCATCTTGACCAGACGTCTCACATTCTCGACTGTGGGGTGGGAACAGGAGCCTTCAGTCTTGCGCTTTTAGAAAGTGTTGATCAGCCAGTTCATGTCTCCGGCGTCGATATTTCCAATCCCATGTTGACCCACGCTCAACAGATTTTGGAAAATCGCTGCACGACGCTCGATTTGAGATGGGGGGATATCAGGCGCTTGCCCTTTGCCGATGAATCCTTCGACGCGGTCATATTTGCCCATGTTTTGGAGCACATGGCCGAACCCGTAGAAACGTTGCGTGAGATTGTTCGAGTCCTGAAGCCGGATGCCCCTCTAATTGCCTCAGTGACTCGCAAAGGACTAGGCCAAGTTCTCATGTCCCTGCGCTGGCAACATCGAGGATACGCCTCCCACCAGTTGGACTCTTTCCTACGAGCTTCAGGGCTTGAGGCTGTGAGGTCGTTTGACTATGGTACTGGTTGGTCGAAATGGATGTGCATCGCCGCAATTGGAGTTAAGCCAAAGACAAATGGCTATCGTGCTTTAGACGGATCGCTTAGAGTACCTGATCCAGTAACCGGGGTGGCTGAGGTGAATTCATCAGTAGATGCGATAAATGTCTACCCTAGCGACTCGACCGCGCTCACTAGATTGGAATAAATCCTGAACTTTGGGTATTAGACGTCAAAACTGTTGGATAATCCCCTCAGAATAAGGAGTTATGCGTCAGAAGTGTCGTCTAATCCTCTTAGATTTGGAGTTAAACGTCAGAAGTGTCGGATAACATCTTGAACAGCAGAAATTAGACGACAGATTCGACGTATAATCACCCACTAATCAAGAGTTAGATGTCAGATCTGTCGTTGAATATATAGTTAGCCAGTCGCTTATCTGTTCATTTCTGGTAGGCTCACACCTTTTGAGTAAGCACGAATGGCAATCATCTGTCATTAAGCAGAGCATCACTCTTTGAAAATTTCCTTGCGGTACTGCTTGGGAGACAATCCTGTCCACCGCTTAAACGCTCTACGAAATGCTCGAACATCTGCATATCCAACAAGCTGCCCCACGGTATCAATCGTGATCTCAGGGTTGCTCAAGAAGGTTTTGGCATTTTCCTGACGAATATCATTGACGAGTTTTTGCACAGATATCCCGTGCTGCTGCGCCAAACGTTGCGCTGTGCGTAAACTAATGTTTGCGCCGGCGGCGGCGGCCGCCACCTCATAAGTCCCCTGGGCAGCGTTATCCATAATGCTTTGACGAAGTGGCGCAAGGGCTGTGGGATAGCGATCGCTATTAAGCTTTTGACGCAGGTCAGCAAAATGTTGCTGGATAAATGCAAACATCTGAGCATTTGCAGAACGAACAGGCCGCTGGAGGATGTCTGTTGAAAAAACAAGTGCATTACGCCCCGTATGAAAGGTGACGGGTGCTTTAAAAAACGTCTCATAGGACTGGAGGGGAACAGATTTTTTGTTCGCGAACTCTACCCGCTGTAACGGTGCCGTCGAAACGGTAATCGTGTTCAGCAATCGCCAAATCAATCCTGTCGTTGCCTCAAGTGTATGACCACAGTCAAGAGGCTCGTATGGATGGGCAATGACAAGCGAAACTTCTGAGTTTGTCTTCTCAAGTTGTACAACCGACTGGTCAGCAATAATGGATGAATTTTCGACAAACCAAGTGAGTGCTGACTCAAAATCAGTGGCGAACATGGCGCCTTGGACTAAACCCCCTAGCATTGAAAATGGGGCACAGTGAGCGATCTCTATGGCGATGGCGCGATCTGGAAACTTGTTTACCAGCACGTTCATGAGTTGCCCAATGACCGGACCGGGCAGTCGAGCATCCTGATTCGCATAGTCAAGTTCTGAGATGTCGATAGCTTGAGCAATTTCATCAAATGTTATTCCCTGCGATATCGCATAGGCGATAGTGGTGGTGGTTAAGCTCCCCAGGGCCTCGGGATTCACAAAATTGGCGTGAATGATTCCTTTTTTGGCGTTCATAGGCCTCCCAGCTTTATGACTTTACTGCAAAAATCATGCCAGAGATTGAAAGTCATAGAGCGAAAGGTATAAGACTGACAATCTCATATTAAAGACAGAGGAGGTATTTTCCCAGTTTGATTTAGCAATTGATAAGGAGACCAAATGCTGATTGAAAGTCATATGTTAGGCGAGCTTTACGTCACTCGTTATCGGAGTGAAGCGCCAACACACGCGATCATAATTTCCCACGGTTTTGCCGCCCATGGTGGGATTTATGACGCGTTTTGCACGTATTACGCTGAAAAAAAAGGTGCGGACATCTGGAGTTACGATGCTCCGGGCCATGGAAAATCGACACGCAGTACTCGGCCACGCGGTCAATTTGATTTTTTCGAGTGGGCACAAGCGGGTGTGGATGTTGCCACTCATGTTAAGCAGGAAACAGGACTTCCCGTCTTTTTACTCGGGTCAAGTTTCGGTGCTGCTGCTGCCTATTCTGGAACCTATGCTGAGGCCGTTACCGGCACAATCATCATGGGGTCAGGCATGATTCCTGATGGTCCTTTTATGGCACAGGTTAAAGAACCTCTGAAGTCTGAAGCATTTCAGACTGTGGTTAAGTTTCTCGGGCGCGGTGCGCGGGTTGACGTCGATCTTACCTTCGATTTGGATGAAGACTACGGTCTGGATGGTGCTGGCGAGATGAAGCACGCCGACCCCTGGAATAGTTGGAGTTATGACATGGCGTCTTGGGCATCTGTATTTACCTATGACCCAGTCGTGCCAATTACAGAAAACAAGAAACCCATTTTGTTAGTCGGTGGTGAAAAGGATCCAAACTTCCCGCCCAATTTGATTGAGGCGCTTGCTAAATCGATCGCTGGCCCGGTGGAGTGGACAATTATGGAAAATGCCACTCACCAGATGATGATCTACCACACTGAAGGCTTTTCTGAGGTTATCGAAGCCTTCATCAAAAAGTACATTTAGGATAGGGAGGAAAAAGAATGGTCAAAGCCAACAATTTTCACCACTTCGCAATTTCCACGGCTGACACCAAGCAGCAACTTAAGTTTTTCAGTGACGTTGTCGGTCTGGAATTAATTGCGCTATTTCCGATGCACAATGTTAAGGGTGCCTTTCATTGTTTTCTAAAGTTAAATGACAAAGCTTGCTTGAGTTTTGTTCAACTCCCGCAAAATGCAGACATTGAGCCCATAAGAGGGGTTACTTATGCGGGTAATGCTGGTGAAGGTGCGCCAGGGTCAATCCAGCATTTAGCTCTGAATGTGGATAGTGAGTTGGACTTGCTCAATATGCGCGATCGCGTTCGCTCTAAGGGCTTACATGTCATGGGGCCACTTGATCATGGTATCATGCGTTCGATTTATTTTTCTGGCCCAGACCATTTATCCCTGGAGATTTCTACCTGGATGCGAGAAGTGATTCCCGATGCTTGGATTGATCCGAAAGTGGTTAAATCGTTAGACATTTCTGACGAAGAATTAACAAGCTTCAGAAATCCTGCCCCCTACGAGGGTGAGGGAGGCAAAGTTACTCAGCCGCCTATCGATCCGATCAAAAATCATGCCTTGTTTGAAGATGAAATCACCAAAGTTGCTATGGAGATGTCAGATGAAGAGGTGTTTGAGAAACTTAGCACGCCGAACGATCCTGTAGCACTTTAGGAGTTAATTGACGGCTGCTTATAGAGCCTAAATTCCATCACCTTAAATGGAAAATCGTCTAAGGTGATGCCTATGTCAAATCGAGCAGCAAAAAAATATGAACTCAACGACGAAGACGGCTGTATTGACCGGCTCAACGGGCGGTATTGGGCTAGAGATTGCAAGAATTTTGGCAACGCGGGGGTGGAATCTTATCTTAGTTAATCGCTCTCAAGAAAAAAACGATCTTCAGCTAGAGGAGCTTCAAAAAACGTATCCCAGCCAGAAATTCACAGGATTTATCGCAAATCTGGTGGATACGTCAGAGATAAAGCGGGTCGCTGCAGAAATTGGGTCAAGATGTGCTGAAGTGTCGGCTCTATATAACATTGCGGGACTTCTAACTGACAAACGTATTATGAGTCCTCAAGACATCGAGGGGCACTTCGCGATTAACACGCTAGCACCCTATGTTTTGACCCAACTGCTACGCGGAACCCTCAGTGCAGGTGCAAAAAATGCTCAGCAGTCCGTGGTGGTCAATTTTTCATCAAGCGCTATTAATAGCGTGAAAGAACTGGACGCAGAAACGCTGGTTAATCCAGAAAGCATTGGTGGCTTGATGGGGGCATACGCCAAGTCGAAGGCAGCCCTGACTGCCGTTAGCGCTGCGATGAAGGAAACGCTATTAGAAGATGGCATTTTGATTCAAGTCGTAGATCCAGGCCCCACAAAAACGTCAATGACTGGCTCAAGTGATGGAATGCCTTGGTTTTTTCTTTTGCTGCGCCCTTTAATATTTAAGTCGGCTAAATTTCAAGCTCAAAGACTTGTCAACGCTGTTGAAACAGCCATAAGCGAGGGTGCATCGGGACTCTTTATTTCTGAAGGTAAACGGCAGTCCTATCCTCCAATCGCTTTGGATAATGAGACACAACTCAAAATTAAATTGCTGCTTGACACCCTGATGTAGTGAGTCTTTTTAACAAATTTTGAATTTATGCCTTCATCAACCCAAACCAAGCCTGAAACTTTTATTCCGAGTAGTAGACAGATCTCATTTACTCGCCATTTGATCGGCGTTTTGCTCAATCTGACCGTGCTTGGCCTCACAGAACAATATTGGCAATATGTTTTCATTGATAGCTTCATGCTGCTGCTCCTAATTGCGGCGCTCATCCAAGTTGTGTTGAAGCTCACAATGGAGGTTATCCACCGACTGTTGGTCTTTTTTTTTACCGCAAGAAGTGGTTTTGGCATTCTATTGGGCAAGGCCATTGTCTTCTTCGTGATAGATGTGTCTGCAAAAGTGATTCTTTTGCTCGGTATTCATGCCGTGTTTGGTGAGCGCGTTCGCTTTGGGGGGATAGGCGATGGCAATCTTGCTTTTGCTGTAGTAGTTATCATCATGCTTCTAACCGAACAGTTTTTTCTGCGAATTCACAATCGATTGAACTAAGTGCTTGATCTCTAAACGTATCTTCTACCAGTCAATAATATGGAACTTAATCGACAACAAACCTCCACGTTGCTGAAAATTTCCGCAATCCTCTGGGTGATTTGGGGAGTTGTTCAAGCTTTGGCTGGCGTTCTGACTATTTCTCAGGAGACGTCCGGGGCGATCGCAGGCATTGCAGATGGCGTTGATCCTGCACGTTTGGCAATGGATTATCCCGACGCGGCTGGTGCGGTCGTCAATCAGCACGGTTTTAATCTGCTTTGGGGCAGGATGGTAACGATCATCGGTGGCGTATTTATTTGGCGAAACAACGTCGCTGCCATATTTATCTCAGCACTTGTGGGTGATTTGCTCGATGTTGGGTATTTCATCTTCATTGACCTCGGGGCTTCAACAAGTTTGTCCTGGGAACTGTGATGACCATTATTTCGGCAACGGCGATCGCATTGAGTTTTTATGCTCATTTTCGACGGATATAGCCACTAATATATAAAGTTGGTAGAAACGGGTTAGGAATTATCCCTAGGTTTGCATTGTCTGAGCTCTGTCAACGGTTTTATCTATGGTATCTGCCAGGTTGTTTAGGACAGTCATATCGGCTAAAACCCTTGCATAACAACAGCCAACCTGACTAACAAAGTAAAAATGCATCCTTACTTTGCTATATCACTGTAGAAATGGCGTTAGGGTTGCATCCCAACCCCCTCTGGAGGAATCATGAGTGACTCAAAAGTTGCCTTATTAGCTGCCTTAATGCTGTTTTTTATGCTTTGGGTGCCACTAGGGCAATACGACTTTTTAACTGAGAATTGGATGAAAATTGGCACCTATGCCGCTCCATTCCTCATCTGTATTTTCTGTTCCGTTAGATCTGAAAAGACAACATCAATTTTGACGGACACTAAACTAATGTCTGCACTCTTTTTGGTGGCTTACATCATTCACCAATTTGAAGAACATTGGATTGATTTATTGGGTGAAAGATATGCTTTCTATCGCGATGTAAATCAGTTGATTTTAGAGGTGCTCAATGCTCAGGATTCAACCATCATGCCACTGAGCCCTGAAGCCATTTATGTGATTAATACGTCTCTGGTTTGGCTGGTTGGAATTCTCGCTATTTTGCGCAGCCCTGACCATTTATTTTCATCTCTAGCAATGGCTGGAATTACCCTCATCAATGGGATGAGTCATATCGTATTGGGAGTCGCCAAACAAGCTTATAACCCTGGATTGCTGAGCGCCATTGTTGTTTTTCTGCCGCTGGCAATCGCCTTCTATCGAGCCATTTTAACAGAGAACCCTAACATCAAAGAGCAAGTAATTGTGAGTGGTCTGTGGTCTGTGCTGGCTCACATCATTATGATTGTTGGCTTGCTAGCTGCCAACTGGTTTAACCTCATTTCTGAAACGACTTACTTCGCGGTTTTAATTATTTGGTCTATCCTTCCAGTCTTTCTATTCAATTCTAATACCAATTCAATATGAGTATAATTCGGAAACTGAAAGCCTTGCTGTCAAAGGGCTTTGTCTCAGATATTCTGTGCAGTTTCATATTCATTTGGTATAAGAACAATCATGTATTGATGCTGCTCACTTCAGTCCAAGCAGCGCATAGCAACCACAGAAAAGGGCGATCTACTGAAATGGCGATCGCGTTTGAAACGCGAGAGTTCAAAAGGTAATTGCTCAACCGGGTTGACCAGCGACGATGAGTGGAAGAAGATGGTAGGCTTTTTGCATGACAGCACTACCGCCCCTGGATGGACTGAGTCACGAAGAGAAGGATGCTCTCATTCAAGAGCTGTGGAACGA
>JBCCWF010000222.1:0-10182 GCA_039194035.1 Cyanobacteria bacterium P01_E01_bin.6
GACTCAATTTTTACCGATTCCATGATGACCGTTGCAGCTGTGGATAGGTTAGTTCACCATGCCGTCCTCCTTGAAATCAAAGCCAAGAGTTATCGTCAAAAAGCTGCCGCTCAGCGTTCTACTGACTCACAATCAGCCTAATTCCCTTGTCATAGGTGTGCGTTGCATCAGGGGCACAGCGATCTCTGATGGCTGTTGTATGGGGTGAGCCCTCCCTGACGTTAGATGCCTCATTGTTGTTGTGTTCGCGTCGCGCTCCCATCGGCAGATCTCTGGCTGTCGTTACGATCTCTGATTGTCGTTATGATCTCTCGTTGTCGTTATGATCTCTGATTGTCGTTGCTCCCAACGAGCAATCTCGGTTTCCTTTGAACGGATGAAATCTTGTATCCACCATGATTGAAGCGGGAAGGAAATGATTTTGATGACAATGACTCGCCAAATATCTGTCGCGACACCTCTAAGCCCTTGACATTTAATAGATGAGATGAGCAAATGTCTTTTGCCACTTGCTGACAGACTCTGTCGGGTGGAGAGCGACTTCGTCGCATAGAAAGTTAGCTAAGTATTGATCCATACGGGTTGGCCCACAGACTTCGGCCCAGTGCAACAAAGCAGCGCGTTCATCCCACCCCTCTTCCATGTCTTCCTGTCGTCGGTCGAGCTGTTTTTGAATGCGCTCCATCGCTCGCACAATGCGACAGGCCGTTAAATATTCACCAAAACTTTTGTGGGTAAATTCAAAGGTTCGCTCATTCCCACGAATGCCACTTTGTCGAAAATAAAACGCAGCCAAGAGCCTTGTTACTCCAACTTTTGCCCCCTCTTCAAAGATTCCTAGAAGGCGTAGCAACCCACCACTCTCGCAGTGGCGTTTAATTTCTTCGACAGTTGTCGTGCGACCATCCCCATGCCATGCCGCCAACGCAATTTCTTCTAACACCCGGATGAAGTTCTTTTTAGACATGTCACCAAGCGCAGCATGTCTACGATTATCTTCGTAGCCTCGCTCATACACCGCATTGAGCAAGTCGGCATACACCGTGTTCAAATTGGTTTGTCCAGACAAGGTGAGCTTGTTCTGCACGTAGCTGAGGGCAACCAGGTAATTGAGCAGCGGTTGTGCCGTAATCTCTGTCAGGTTACCTCGGTCTAACTCCTTGGGCATCTCAGTATGGGGCTTGTGGGTCGCCGTGCCATACTTTTGCCACCAGTCATTTCGCTGATCATCGGTTAGTCGATTTTGGTCGTCTACATACGCTTCGCCGTTCTCTTCCTCGCGATTCTCTTCGGATACAAAGTAAGGCAGCACATGCAAAATCTGTTGCGGATCGTTGAATGATTCTTGCACCGCAACGTCTCGCCCTGTAAACACAACCTGCAAGCGCGTCTTGCTGCGATTAAATTGGCTAACCTTGTCCTTCACCTCTCGAACAAAGGCTTGGGCAACCTCTTTTGCCAGTTTGCCTTGCAGCGCAAGTTCATCTAGGCCGTCGAAAATAACCAACAGCCTCAAGTGATGGTCGTCTGGGTCGAGGGGATTGTCTTTCAGATATTCGTCATACCGGACAAATTCATCCACCGCTTTAATCAGGTCGCTCGACGGGTTGAACTGGTGCAGCGGCACGAATAACACTGGGAAGCTTGCTTCCTTTGCCTGATGGGCGGCAAAGATTTTCGCAAAGGATGATTTCCCAGACCCTGGCCCCCCACTCACAATGCGAATGGCGTCGTTTTTGTTTTCCGCTTGCAGCCAGCCTTTTAGGCACTCTTCCAAATCAACGACGACGCGCGTGTAGCTCTCTCTATCTCCTCGAGGCATCGTCTTTGCAACAACGTCATCTTCCTCGTCTTTGTCGCCTTCTCTCTTCCGGCGGTGATAGGCTCTCAGAGGAACATAGATATCATCTAGGCCAAAGGCTTCAAACAGCATCGGCTCTTGAATCTGTTTTTGCAGCCAAGAGTTGTACAACCGCCACCCATGCTCTCGTTCACTGGCTTGAGTAAAGGGTGTCTCTACTGCTGTTGTGATGCGAGCATAGTCTTGAGCATGGTGCCCCCACTCACGATTGAGAGCAAAGACAAAATAAGCAGGCAGTCGATTGCTCAGCACCTCTGCTTGAAACGGTTCAATGCCAAAGATGACTAGCCACTGCCGCAGTGGTGTCTTAATATCTTGAACGACCGACACCCGTTCAGGATGCTCAAAAAAGTCGCTGGAGATTTCTAGCTCGTTTGATTCCAGCGAATAATCGAGTTGATCACTCACCCCGTCTATATTGTCGGGGATGGATTGCATCAAAAACTGACTATCGCTGATGATGCTGGCGATCGCCGTTGTCAGTGAGTTATAAATCAGTGCCCAAGCGAGTTCTTCTGGCTCGTTGCTCTCTAGCCCAATGGCTGATAACGCATCAACGGCATCTTTCCCCAGACCCATCCACTGTCCGGTTGCTGCATCAACGCCCGCCTTGCCGATTGATTTGAAGAAGCTTTTGAAGTCTGTTTTGAGAGGTTTGTTCCAGACGGAAATCGGCTTTTTGACAGAAAGGTTGGGGCTTTGGGGCATGTGGCAAAGGGGCAAGTCTTACGCCTCAATTTTGGCGCAGATTTTGAAATAGAGGTCAACACATGCAAAAGACCGTAACGTGCCGTGCGATCGCACGTTTGGAGTTGAAAGAGGGCGATCGCCTTCTGTTGGATCACTGCTGAGGGGCGTTGGCTTGCCTGGGCGTAGCCCGTATCGCAATCGAAAACTTCATCCCTAAAGAAGCCAACACCTTTGAAACGGTCTCAAAATTTGGGTTGCCATTTTCTGATAATGACTTGTACAAACTTTCACGACCCACATCAATATCAGCAGCAATCTTTGTCATTCCTTTATTCGCCTTAATGACTTGTCGGAGCGCCATCAAAAAATTAGCTTGCTCATCATTGAGAGCCTCTTCCAGATAAAAACGAACAAATTCAGGATCTTGTAAATCTTGTTCAAAGGTCTCTGTAATATCGATTAACTTCATCTTTGTACTCCGTCCATAACTGAATTGCTCGACGAACATCTTTACGTTGAGATGACTTATCGCCTCCACCCAAAAGAATAATGACTTGGCCTTCAACGTCAGCAAAATAAATCCGGAAACCAGGCCCATATTGAATGCGGAATTCAAATACCCCCGATCCTACAGATTTAACATCGCCTAAATTTCCAGCCTGTATTCGCAACAATCGAGCTGCAATGATGGCGCGAGTCTTCTTGTCGCGCAGACTCAGTATCCAATCATCAAAGGGAATGGCTCCCGATGAAGTCTGCAGCTTCTTGATAATTCGCTCGCTTGAGTTCATGGCTCTAGCGTATCTTGAAAGATACAAAAAGAGAAGGCGATCGCACAGTTCATGATGATGCGAGGCGATCGCCCTCTCTTGGATCACTGATGAAGGGCGATCGCAATTTTATGGACTACAGTTAAAAGCTGGAGTTTAGACTAAGACAAATCATTATGAATGCTGTCAAACGAGATATTTTCTATCCCCCCGTCATCATCTGTGATGGCTTCTGTTGAAGTGACTGAATGATCCGTCAATTTGATAGCTAGCGTATCGGTTTCAGAAAAATATTGCATTGTCATTTGGGTTCATCGCCCCTCTCATCACGCTTAGTTTTCTTGAGCACTATGCGTAGATGCACGCATGAACAGCTTGACAATCTCTAGGCAATGACCGAGTATAAAGCTTAATTTTTACTGCGGTTTTTACTGACGACACTCAGGGGAGATGAGAGGCATGCAAGCAGGTTTTCGACGTACGGTATCAGCAACGGCGATCGCCCTCATGGCATCAGCAACAGCAAACATCATCATCCCTGCAAGAGTTAACATCGCTGAAGCCTACGTCCCCGCTCAACAAGGCCGAGCCAATGCCGATCAACTCTTAAATGACGGGATTCAACAGTTTCGCGATCGCCAATATGAAGCTGCCATCCAATCTTGGCAACAAGCACTTATCCTATTTAGAAGTATCAATGACTACAGAGCCGAAGCTGCAATTCTGACGAATTTAGGGTTGGCCCATAGCGCCCTAGGGAACTATTCCGAAACGATCGCAACCCTTGAGCCTGCCCTAGAAACCGTTCGTGCATTAAATAATGCGCAAGCAGAAGTGGATGTGTTGATGCATCTCAGCGCCGCTTACCGAGCCATTGGAGACTGGGCTCAAGCTGCCGACACCATGTACCAATTGGCGGATGTATACAATCGGCAAGACAATGCAGACGCTGCTCTCGATCTTTTGAATCAATTGGGTTTTCTGCAACAACAACAGGGCAACTACACAGAGGCATTGCAAATCTTTCGGCGCACGTTGGCGATCGCCCCCTCGGTAGACAATCCCATCGCGGGAATCAATGCACTGGTGAACGTGGGAAATACCCATGAAATTCTGGGAAATTACACACTAGCACTGAGTGCCTATGAGCAAGCGCTAGAACAGTCTCGCTCCAATGGCCATGGTCAGGCTGAAGCCGTCTCACGGGGCAGTGTCGCCAACGTTTATACGCTGCTAGGACAGCATGATCAAGCAGCAGAATACTATGCACAAGCCTTAGCCATTCAAACCACCTTAGGCGATTGGCAAGGCATGATTATTTCTGGCAATAATCTTGGACGGGTCTACAACGCGTTAGAGCAATATGAGCAAGCGATTGAGTTGCTACAGGCCCCTCTAGCCCTGGCTCAAGAACAAGGCGATCGCCAAGGGGAAGCTGATGCGCTGAGTAGTTTAGGCGTCGCATTCCAATCGCTAGAGCGATACGACGACGCCATTTCAGTGTTCAGATTGGCGCTGCTCCAATACAGTGAGATCGGCGATCGCCGGGGTGCGGTTGCCATGTTAAGCAGCTTGGGTACCGCTCATCACCTCCTGGGAGAGTCAACAGAAGCGACCGACCTCTTGCAGCAATCCTTAGAGTTATCTCAGTCATTGGGCGATCGCACCCTTGAGGGCAAGATTCTCAGTGCCTTGGGCGACGTTCAAGCTAGCCAAAATGAAGTTGATGGGGCGATCGCATATTATGAGCAAGCGTTTGAAGTGAGGGAATCGCTGCGGGAATCGCTGGAGAACTTGCCCTCTTCTCAGCGGCAGGCATTTCTTGAGGTCGTTGAGGGCGATTACCTGATTTTGGCTGAACTGCTGCGTCAGGAGGGGCGACCTGAGGATGCGCAACGGGTATTAGAGGCATTGGAAGACGGAATCATTCAGCACTAAATTTTTATCGGGACACTCCGCTTCCTGAATGCAATTCCCAGCCAACGTCTACACAGAAAACACACCGTTCGAGAACCTCAGAACGGAAGTTATCAGTATTGAACGCGCGAACCTTTTGCATCCGAGGCTTCCCCGAGTCGCTTGAGAGCATGAATGTAGGCTGCTGTGCGGTATGAAACTGACACATCTTGGGCGATCGCCAATATCTTCTCAGTTTCCGTCACCATGCTGGATTGAAGCCGTTGATGAATATCGTCAAGATTCCAGTAGAAGCCACCCCGATTTTGCACCCACTCAAAGTAGCTCACCGTCACACCTCCAGCATTAACGAGGATGTCTGGAAAGACTTGGACGTTATGGTCGTTCAAAATGTCATCGGCCCGAGGCGTCACCGGACCATTGGCAACTTCAAAGAGGTGTGAAGCCTTTACATTGGCGGCATTTTTCTCCGTGATTTGGTTCTCAAGAGCAGCAGGCACTAACACATCAACGTCTAGTTCCAGCAACTCTTCATTCGTAATCACAGTATGGTCAACAACATCACACACCGTTTCATGGCAATAGACAGCCTTGAGATTTCGATTGGCTTCCTTAAACGTCCGAATGCTAGGAATGTCGAGTCCCTCTTTTGCATAAATGCCACCTTGCGAATCACTGACCGCAACAACCCGATAACCTGCACGAAACAGCAGTTCTGACAAAACTGCCCCTGCATTTCCAAACCCCTGAATCGCAATGCTCGTGTCTTTCGGGATATGCCCCTGTTGGGTGAGGACGTGATTCATCACAAAAAAAGCACCCATCGCTGTTGCCGTGGTGCGCCCCACACTCCCACCCATGACGACAGGCTTTCCGGTGACAACACCCGGCATCGCTTGACGACGGATGATGCTATATTGCTCCATCATCCACCCCATGATGGTGGCATTGGTATACATGTCAGGAGCCAGAATATCCACGTCTGGACCGATGAAATCGGCGATCGCATTAATGTATCCCCGACTCAATTGTTCAAGTTCACTGCTCGATAATTCTTTCGGATTAACAGTAATGCCTCCTTTCCCTCCACCAAAAGGCAGGTTCAACGCCGCACACTTAAACGTCATCCAAAATGCAAGTGATTGCACTTCATCAAGAGACACATGGGGATGAAACCGAACTCCCCCTTTCGTCGGACCACGAGTATCGTCATAGCGAACACGATAGCCTTGGAACAACTTCAACTGTCCGTCATCCATGCGGACTGGAATGGAGACCGAAAGACTTGCTTTAGGATATTTCAATCGTTCAAGAGCATCGTCTGAAAGAGTGATGTATTGCGTCGCTTTTTCGAAACGAAGGCTGGCATCTTCAAAGAGACTATGAGCCATAAAATACTCCTTTACGTTTCCGTCATGCTGAACCGATCAGGATGCATGGTACTGGAGAACAAGGTACCAAATAGCACCAGCTATCATTCTCCATCGTTTTGGAAAACGATAATGAGTTTCCTCACTAAGTGCAATACTTTTTGGTGGAGGGTGCTCAATATCCATCAACCAGAGAGCAGCTGAGCAGAAAGCAGTTATGACAGGACGTCATGCTCTTGTTGTGAGTCTCGATGAGATTTTGCGTGTGCGATAAGATTCATCAAAGCCCCGTTCGGTCACGTAGATGACTGACCCCAAGACCGCATACTCCGCGTCGGCAAATAGTTCATCTGCATCGTCAAGGTCAACGTCGACACCATCTCCAGTCGCATAAACCATCGCGAATCCAGCAAGTGCAGATGCATTACCGGCTTTTTAAATAAGTAGCTTGGCGTTATTAAACTAAAAGCCAAAAAACCTGGAGAACGCCCCGGCAGGGCGCTCTCCAGGTTTTGAAAGTGAGTTTATTGATGCCTATCTACTTAGGATTATTAGGATTAGAAATAGATGTATAGATAAAGAGCATTCCTTCAAAGCCAAAATTTTTGTGCATTGCAATTCCTTGAGATTGAAACCCACTGTTGAGTGCAACGGCATGAGCGGCTTTATTATCTGGATGACAATAGGCCCGAACTTCGTAGTCAATTGATAGTTCAGCAGCTATAGCTGTGGTTGCCTCAGTTGCAATTCCTTTCCCACAATGCTCTGCGTTAACACTGTCATAGCATTCAACAATACCCGCATCATAGGATGCAAATCCGCATGAGCCGAGATACCGATTAGATTTCTGATCTGCTATGGCATAGGAATGGACGGGCTCTTCTGAATCATAGGCGCTGCACACATAATCGAAAAGCGTTTTTGCATCTTCTTGTGTCTTTTGGCTTTCCTCAAAAACAAGGTATTGAGTCGATTTTGGATTGAGCATAAATCCCAAGAAGGGAACCAAATCTTCTGCGATCAACCGTCGAATGATCAAGCGCTCTGTGACGAATGGAAATGCAAGCATGTCAGCTTTGTCAGTCCTCAGTTGAAATAAATACTTCGGAGGAAATCATAATTTCTATATAAGAAATAAAAATTTAAAAACTCCTAGGTATTTTATTGAGGGCGGTGGCTTAGCCACCGCCCCCAATAAAATACGTTCCGGTTCTATTTCATGGCTATTCCTAAGTTTCGATAGGTATTGTTGTTTGAGCAAAGTGGATGAGAACGCCACAGGGATCCCAGACATAAGTGACGACAGCTCCGTATGATTCTTCTTTTGGTGGCTGAACCTTTGCGTTTGGAAAATTATCTTTCATCAGGATATGCCTCACGTGTTCATACCAGGAATTTGCATCGGTCACATCAACATAGATCATGAAATTTTCTGCCCATTCTTTGGCATAAAACTTTTGCAGATAAAGTCGAATGTTCGCTAACTCGATCTCGGCTAAGCTTTCATGATGCCAATTCACACTCCACCCGAGTGCAGTGTAGAAATTTAATGAGGTATCAAAATCAAGCGTTGGAACAAAAACCTTGACATCACTAACTTGAAGATTATCCATGACTTTTTATTGCTCGTTCATAACCCGTAGCTATTCTTTCCTGAAAACGATTTCATTTCCATCTGGATCAGTGATATCAAATACTTTCATTCCATCATTTGTTTCTATGATTTCGCCAACATTAGCCCCACTCTTGACCAACATTGCATGATAGTTGTCAAAGTCAGCAATCACAAACGAAAAGTCTATCGAACCGCCTGGTGAACGTGTACCACCCCCTTTTCCTGGGACATATAATCCTATCTCGGCACCATTTCGCTGAATTGATGCCCATCCATATTCTTCTGCTTGAAAGACAATTGTGAAGCCTAGCTGACGATGATAAAAATCTGTCGCAATCGATATATTTCTTACTGGAATTCTATGTCCATTGATATACATAGTTGAGTACCCAATAAGTAGTTTGAACGGGTTATTTAGCTGAAGATCTTGATTGATTAGACCAGACTTTCCCAATAATTATGCCTGCAGCAACGCCAAATCCAATACATTGAGCGATATTATCAGTTGCAGCTCCAACGCTTGCCCCGATCGCAATACCCAGTGAAACACTGCGCCCAATTTTATTTTGAAACGTTGCCTTGCAAAACTTGTTAATCATAATGAAGTGTTGAGTTCAGATTTTGAATACTAAAGCACCATACGTTTGTTTAAGAATCGATAGTTTACAGCTTTTAACAGGAGAGATAAACCACATCTGATTTAGAAGTTTAGTTTGGCAAGGTTTTCTTGCATCATGGTGCCAACGATAAGTTCTCTGTGACCTGTTGCCTTGGGTCGTTTTCCACTCTCGCATCATACTGATTAACCCACATTAGTGAGTAGACTATTGAATGAGAACAAACTGTCCCATGAGTGGGACAATGTAATCACTAAGTGCGTGGACATACGATTGCACCCCATGGCTGGAGTACCAAACTTTGATTTCAATGAGCTGTATCTTTTTGTCCAGGTTGTGAAAGCGGGCAGTTTTAGTGCCGCAGGGCGATCGCTCAACATTCCCAAAACCACTATTAGTCGAAAGGTAGCTCAGCTAGAAGCTAATTTAGGTGTTCGATTGCTTCACCGAACGACTCGTCATTTGAAGCTGACAGAAGTAGGGCGAATTTATTATGACCAATGCACCCGAATCATCTCGGATTTAGAAGAAGCCAATCTCATGGTCACAGCTCGTCAGAATATTCCTTATGGGACATTGCGGGTGACAGCGCCCTCCAGCTTTGGAACGACTGTTCTGAATCATTGGATTGATGGCTTTTTAATCCAATATGACCAAGTAACGCTTGATGTGATTCTGACCAATCAATACTTAGACTTACTGGCAGAAGACATTGATGTTGCGTTTCGAGGTGGCCCTCTTCGTCATTCATCATTTAATACTCGCAAAATTTGCAATCTACCCTTCTGGGTTTGTGCGAGTCCATCCTATCTTGATGCGAATGGGATACCTGAAATTCCCAGCGATTTGCTGAATCACCGCTGTATATGTTTTTCAACAGGAAGTGCGCCGACAGGCTATCCTTGGCGCTTTCAGCAAGGTCAAGAGTGGACCGAGATAGATATTTCAGGACGGATATTGGTAAATGATGTCGCGTTTGCTCGACAGACAGTATTGGCGGGATTTGGTATCTCATACCTGCCTGGAACCTTAATCCGTGATGACATCGAGCAGAGAAAGTTAGTGCGGTTGCTGTCGCCTTGGCCAATGGCAGAGCGGGAAATATTTATGGTGTATCGGAGCGATCGCCTTCTCTCTTCAAAGGTGCGTGCATTCTTGGAGTTTGTGGAGGATCAAGTTCCGATACTTTGTGACTGGTTAGATTCAGCAGCATCAATCAGTTTTTGCAATTAATTAATTTTCAAAAACTAGTTGAGTATCAACTAGTTTTTCGTTGCAATAATGACGTTAGATTCTTGGCGATCGCACTTAGTTCATAAATAGATAGACATCAATAAACTCA
>JBCCWF010000223.1:0-10179 GCA_039194035.1 Cyanobacteria bacterium P01_E01_bin.6
ATTAAACGTCACCTTCCAAATCCTGTGCCGCCCGCTGTGGGGGCGGCACAGGATTTAGGATTTTGGTTTTAATTATGTCCAGGTACTTACATGACTTTACTACTCGTAGGCCATAACGTCTCTCAATACGTGGAGTCACGCTATTGGAATACTTCTTCCAGCTTGTGCTGTTCCCAAAGCCTTTGATACAGCCCTCCCTGTTCAAGGAGCTGACTATGGGTTCCCATTTGCACAATGGCTCCTTCATTCATGACGAAAATTCGGTCTGCCGCTGCCGCTGCTGACATTTGGTGAGAGATAAAGATAACCGTTTTTCGAGCTGTGCCGCCAGAGAGATGATCCAAAATAGCGGTCGCAGTTTGATTGTCCACACTGGAGAGTGCGTCGTCCAAAATTAGAATGGGTGCGTCAACAAGCAACGCCCGAGCCAAGGATGTTCGCTGACGTTGGCCACCCGACAAGGTAATGCCTCTTTCTCCCACGATTGTGTCGTATTGGCGGGGAAAGTTCAGAATTTCTGGATGGATTTGGGCTTGTTTCGACGCATATTCCACTTCCATCTGTTCGATCAGAGGCGCTCCGTAGCGAATGTTGTCGCGGATGGTGGTGCTAAACAAAAAGCTGTCTTGGGGCACATAGGCGATCGCCCGTCGCAAGTCCTGAAGATGAACATGCGTCACGTCTTGCCCGTCCACAAACAACTGTCCTGGTTGAATATCGAGCAAACGAGGAAGCGCATTCGCCAGGGTTGATTTGCCTGAACCAATGGGACCCACGATCGCAATTGTTTCTCCTGGCTCAATGGTAAAACTAATATCGTTTAAGGCGGGCGTAGAGATGTCTGGGTAGGTGTAGCTCAAATGCTGAGCCTGTAGGCGGCCTCGAACCTGTTCCAGTGGCAGGGCGATCGCCCCTTCGTCGTCTTGAATCGCTGGCTCTGCCGACAAAATTGCCTCAATTCGGTCGAGGCTAACTTCTCCTCGCTGATAGGCTGTGATCGTGAATCCCAATAGCGCCGTTGGGAACACAAGCTGTTGAACATAGAGCAGCATTTTCACGAAATCACCAATGCTCATGGTTCCAGCAGCGATTGCATTTGCTCCCAATGACATAATCACCAAAACGCTAATGCTGGCAAGACCGCCCAACAGTGGGAAAAGTGTATTACGGGTCTTCCCCAAGGACAGCGTGGCCGTCAACAGTTGTCGATTAAGGCGACGAAATGCCAATTGTTCGTTGTCCTCCTGACCGTAAATCTTAATCAAAGAGATGCCGCTCATATCTTCCTGAATCAGGTCACTGATATTCGCATTTTCTTCCTGAACTCGAAGCTGCTCGCTGCGTAGCGTCTCACTGAACAGCTTGACGAGGAAAAACATCACCGGATAAATGGCGGTCGCCGCCAGGGTCAATTTCACGCTGGTCAGCAGCATCAATGGCAGCGTCAACGCATAGGCAAACAGCGTATTCGCCAAACTCAACACTGCAAACCCCAACAGTCGTCGAATATTGTCCACATCACTCGTTGATCGACTAATCAGCTCTCCTGGCTTTATTCGAGTGAAATAGGCTGGTTCTAAGGTCAATAAATGCTGGAAAATCTTTTGTTTTAGGTCAAACTCAACCTGACGCCCCACGCCAAAAATGAGGATACGAGACGTCATCCGAACCACCCACATAATGGATGCAAAAAGAATCGTTAGAATCGCGTATCGCATGATGTCTGCGAAGCGAAATGTCACCTCAAGCGTATCGATTCCTTCTTTAATCAATTGCGGAATATAAACGCTAATGGCATTAACGACCAAAAGCGCAACAATGCCAATCACCGTATTTTTTCGGTAGGGCCGTAAATATTCTCCGAGCTTTCGCAACCGAGACTGAGCCATGGGCGTACCTAAAGGATGACGAGCGTGGAATCAATGAGAACTGTAGCGTGAATAACAAACCATGTCATTCAGCTTCCTATCATCCTAATCTTTTTGATTGCATCACCCAATGAAAACGTTCGTAGAGAGCAGTCATTGGGTGTCAAAGAAGGCTCCTCTAAATCATGTTGATTATAGTCCCAATGGGTTGATGAGCCATCCTCGCAGGAAATAGTAGATCGTTGCCAGGTATTCTTCAATCAGCCGCGTTGACAGTGTCAGTGCTTCGACACTTGGCACAATATCACTCAGTCGCATCAGCAAATCGCCGCCCTGAATTTGGAACCCGTAGAAGTCAGTTGGAGCCGCAATTACGTTATCGTCCAAGATCCCAAGTTCTTTCGCGAAGGCTGCTCGTGCTCGTCGAATTTTGAACGCAGGGGCTACCAAAATCACTTGATATCCGGTTTCGTCCAACTGTTGAGCATCAACAATTTTTTTCACGGCAACAGCACTACTGTGAATATCTCGCCCTTCTAAATCCACCTCAATCTGCCCAGGAGACACCCCAACCTCGGTCAATATTTGCTGCACATCTGTGGTGATATCTTTCCCTGGACGGCTCAGTTGACGGCCTGGAACGACAATTATTTGAGGTGAGATTCCACCCGCACTTTGTTGATCAAGATAGAGTCGTCCGGCATACTGAAGCCGCGATACAAAAACATTGTCAAATCCATCGTCTGGATTATTGGATTGCGTTCCACCACGATAGGCTGGAGCCGCCGGATTAAAGCCATCTCCCAGAACGGCAATGATTTCAACGGCATCCCCGCGATTTGTCCGCGCAGCCAGCTGTTCTGCTGTCTCTTGAGTTTGCTGCGTTAGCCAGTAAGAAATAAGCGGCGTGCTAAATACCCACAGCACAATCAACGCCCACATGACTAAATTTCCTTTCACCTCCTTTGTGCCCTTTCGAATGGCCATCCCCAACAAAATGATGGACAAGCCAAGGGGTTTGAGCGGAAATGACAAAACTTCCCATATCGAGCCTACAACCCGATCGGTTGGGTCTTGGAACGCGAGGACAAAAAACAGTACTAATACCAGCCCGCCTAAAACGGTTAGATATTGCTTGGGAATGACTTGGTTGACAACATACCAGATCAACCAAACAAGCAACGAAACCAAAATGGCACGGGTAAGAATCTCAGGCATGGAAAAGGATACAGGTAAAGCGATTATTCAAGCAGAACATGTGCTGGCAATACAGTGACATAATTCTGACGAAACCGCTCGGAAATCAATGCCATGATTTGTGCTTTGACACAATTGACTCTAAGGCGATGCACTCGCGCGTGACGCCATCGTTCATCCATCGTCGCCTGAAATTGCAACAGGCCATGTTAAAGAACTATCGGTTGCTCCAGATCATTTCTGTCAAACGAATTTGATCCGGACTGAATCCAGCTTGTTCAAGATGCGCTAAGTGGACGCGATCGCCATAGCGACTATCCAAACTCCACGCTTGACGATAGGCCGTTTTGGCTTCCGACGTATTTCCATCACTCTCATGGGCGATCGCCAAGGCCACCCAAGGATGAGGATTCTGCGGCTCTAGCTCTGTTGCCAGCACCGCATGATCGATGGCGTCGTCGTAGCGCTGAAGCCGTTGATAGGCCAGGCTGAGATTATAGGCGGCGATTTCATTGGAAGGGTTTAGGGTGAGAGCGTGCGTATGGGTCTGTACCGCGTTATCCAGTTGTCCATCCACTAAATACACAATACCGAGAGCATTCAGTGCTGGAATATAATCGGCATCGATCGCCAGAGCGTTGAGAAGCGCTGCCTCTGCCTCCTCACGCTGGGCTGTCAGATGTTGAGTCCAGCCAAGAATTACATACCCATCCAAGTGAGTGGGATCAAGGGTGACAGACTGCTGGAGTGCAGCGATCGCCTCGTCAAATTGTCCTTGTCCTCTCAACTGAATAGCCTGCCCTCGCATCCTTCCTGCGCTAGCCTGATCTTCCGGTGATGGGGGTGGAACAGCCGCACGCACCAATGGCTCCAATTGCAAGAAGGTATCTCCAAAAGAGGTCATCACCAACAATGCTGGCTGTTGAGCCATGCAGCTGATTGCACTCATTGAAGCGAATATTGCGGCGAAGGATGAGAGCACAAAAAGAACGGGCGATCGCATGGTGATAACCAGAGAAAGACACAATGATAATAATCAGGCATCGAAGGAGATGTTACCTCACATGCTTGGCACTTCGATAACGGATATATTCTGCCATGACGGCGATCGCTCCTGATCCTGTAATCAACACCACGCTGAGAGCATTGATATCTGGTTTCACGCCGATGCGGATGCGGCTAAAAATTTCGATGGGTAACGGATTGGCTCCTCCGCCAAAGGTGAAACTGGAGATGAGGAGATCATCCAGGCTCAGGACAAACGCCAACAAACATCCAGCAATAATCGCGGGAGTCAACTCTGGCAACAGCACTTTCAAAAAAGCTTGCCGAGGCGTTGCCCCAAGGTCAAGGGCTGCTTCTTCAAGCTGAGGATCTAGGCTTGAAAGCCGCGTCGATACCACAATGGCAATATAGGAAAGACAGAAAACCGTGTGAGCTGCAATGGTGGTCCAAATGCTGAGGGGAATGGCCAAGGTTGCCAAGAAAATCAGCGTTGAGACTGCAATCGTAATATCTGGAATAATCAGCGGCAAATAGGATGTTCCCTGGTATAGCCGTTTCCCCCAAAAGCGATAGCGTGCCAGTCCAACCGCCATCGTAGTGCCGAGGATGGCCGCAAGCCCAACCGCTCCACAGGCGATCGCAAGACTGCTTCGCAGAGACAAGAGGAGCCTTGAATCGTGCAGCATTTGGGCATACCACTTAAGGCTGAACCCTGTCCAAACCGCACCATATCGCGACTCATTGAAACTGTATATTGCCAACACCAGCATGGGCAGATACATGAAGCCAAACATGCCGATTGAAAAGAGCGTTTGCCATCGAATGGGCAAAGACAACCATTGAAAAAAGTGGGTCACCGTTTTGTTCATGCTAACCAACCAAATAACTCAGCACCTGCATGTTGAAAGCGTTTGAGCATCCAGGTGTTGAGTTCGTTTGTTATAAGTCAATGGTCACAATTAACTATAAAACCCATAAAACCCTGCGCCGCCCGTTGCACGAGCGGCGCAGGGTTATGAACTTGGTTTTTAATTGTGCCGAGGTACTTAGATGCTGATGCTAACGTGAGGCAATTGCCCGTCGGGTTAAGGCGATCGCCTCGTCGATTTCAGTCGCTGATACGGTCAACGGTGGAACAAAGCGCACCACTTGAGGGCCAGCCGGAACCAGCAACAACCCTTCGTCCATCGCAGCTTTCACAATCTCAATAGAAGTCCGCCCTGCATCGGCGTTTAAGACCAGACCATTAATCAGTCCCCAACCTCGGACTTCTTCAATGAGCTGAGGATAGTCTTGAGCGATCGCCCGTAGCCCTGTGCGGAGCTGTTCGCCCCGTTCACGCACATTCTCCAAAAGGTTTTGGGTTTCGAGGGCTTGGCAAACGGATAGAGCCACACCACACACAAACGGATTGCCGCCGAAGGTGCTGGCATGGTCACCGGGTTGAAACACATTGCAGGATTCTTTACAGAGCATGGCTCCAATGGGAATGCCGCCGCCTAATCCTTTTGCTGAGGTGAAGATATCGGGTTCGATGCCTAACGCTTCATGTCCCCAGTAGTGACCACTGCGTCCCATCCCAACCTGCACTTCATCCAAAATCAGGAGAATGCCCTTCTCGGTGCATAGGTCACGAACCCGATGGAAATAGTCGCGATCGCCCGGACGAACGCCTCCTTCCCCTTGCAACGGTTCCAACAAAATTGCTCCAACTTGGCGTGTATCGCGGTCAAGATGGGCGATCGCCTCTTCGATAGCAGCAATATCGTTGTAGGGAACGTAGTGAAATCCTGGCACCAGAGGATTGAAGTTCTTCTGATATTTTGGTTGACCGGTTGCGGTAATGGTGGCGAGGGTTCGGCCATGGAAACTAGCATTTGCCGTGATAATCACGGGCGATTCAATGCCGAGCTTTGTGTGAGCATATTTTCGAGCTAGCTTAATTGCGCCCTCATTCGCCTCTGCACCTGAATTACAGAAAAACACTCGGTCGGCACACGAATGATTAACCAGCCACGCAGCTAGGTCGCCTTGTTCTGGAATGTAGTAGAGGTTAGAGACGTGGTGAAGTTTTTGAATATGACGATTGACAGCCTCCGTCATCACAGGGCTTGCATGTCCGAGTGTGCAGGTCGCAATACCTGCAACACAGTCCAGGTACTCCTTGCCGTTATCGTCCCACACACGACACCCCTGACCACGCACGAGAGTAATAGGGAATCGACCATAGGTTCCCATGACAACTCGGTCAAAGTCATCTGTGCAGTATGGGGATGTGGACGGTGTTGGAGACTGGAGGAGGACTTCTGGACTCATATTCAACCTCTTTACGATGACTCTTTACGATGAAATGATGCGATTCGTATCTGAATATACCGAATTTGATTCAAATTCGATCGTAGTTCAGCTTATTCGTTTGTGATGTTCAGATATCACTCGAATTGTCATGGATCGGTGGCTTCATGAGCGATCGCCCATGAACGATCCCCTAGCCTCTGAATAATGACCATGGGAAATCCCTGAATTAGCATTCTCACCATTCAACATCTAATTTCGTTGAAAACCTATCGATATTTTTTGAGAATGGCATCAAGCTTTTGAATCGTAGCGTCTGGTGCTGTTGTCAAATCGCTCAAAATTGCAAACTTGAGTGCTGAATGAGCGTCAGATGTCGGTGGATTGTTGCTCAATCGTTTGACCGCTTCACGGATAACGCGCTGAGCATTTTCTGCATTTTTCATCAGATTCCCAATGACCATCTCTACCGTAACGCTGTCATGATTGGGATGCCAGCAATCATAGTCCGTCACCATCGCTAACGTTGCATAGGCGATTTCTGCTTCCCGTGCCAACTTTGCTTCAGGCAAGTTGGTCATACCAATGACGGTTGCCCCCCAACGCTGGTAGAGGTTGGATTCAGCTCTGGTCGAGAATGCAGGTCCTTCCATACACACATAGGTGCCACCTCGATGAAGCGTTACGTCGGGGAAATCCAGGCTAGCGATCGCATCTCCGACAACCTGGGACAAGTTTTTGCAGATCGGATCCCCAAAGGCAATGTGTGCCACAATGCCGTCTCCAAAAAAGGTGGAAACGCGGTTTTTGGTACGGTCAATGAACTGATCAGGCAAGACCATGTCCACAGGCTTTGCCACTTCTTGCAGCGATCCCACCGCCGAAGCGGAAATCAGATATTCAACACCCAGGGTTTTCATCGCGTAAATATTGGCACGAAACGGAAGCTCTGAGGGCAGCAGTCGATGTCCCCGGCCATGACGCGCCAAAAAAGCAATGCGAGTTCCATCTAAGGTGCCGAGAATAAAGGCATCAGAAGGATTCCCAAAGGGAGTATCAATCTGGACTTCTTCAACATCTTTCAGCGCCTCCATTTTGTAGAGGCCACTGCCACCGATAATGCCAATTTTGACCTGGTTCATGAACTATCGTCCCGACTTGAAATACCCTGGTATTCTACACATCCTGTCAGGATGGTTGAATAAGAAAAAGCCATCAGCGGGATTTTCAGGGTCATGACTATACCCATACTCAACGCGCACGGCTGTGCGTTCTTATTGGAATCATTCCTAGGTGTGTTGGGTTGCCAGGTATGTTGAGTCGTTTCGTTGCAGATCCCTAAGTGGCTAAGGTTATCGTGCTCGTAAAGGTTGATGGGGTGAATGGCTTACGTTTCTCTTGCTGAACTCATTCAGGCTGCACGGACTGGGGCAGCGCTCATTAGTTTCCCTACAGATACAGTGCCTGCCCTTGCAAGCCATCCTGATCAAGCCCAACATATTTTTGAAGCGAAGCAACGCAACACTCAAAAACCGTTGATTTTGATGGCAGGAACAGCGGATGACCTCTGGCCCTACGTCCAAGGCACGGCTGACGAACAACAAGCCTGGAATGCGATAACCAGCCAATATTGGCCAGGAGCACTCACGTTGGTATTGCCAGCGAGCGATCGCATTCCCACTGCCATGAATCCCCACAATCCGACAACCCTTGGCATTCGTGTCCCAGACTGTGCGATCGCCCGTCACATTTTGTCGCAAACGGGGCCATTAGCCACGACAAGCGTGAATCGATCGGGTGAACCGGCCCTGCTTACCGCTGACGAGATCAATCGCGTCTTTCCTGAGGTGCTGACACTATCTCCAGACGCGCTGGATGAATTGGGGCGATCGCTCTCCCAGACATCTCCTGCAACATCCAACAGCACCGCGCATTTATCAATAGTGAATCAAGGCAACTCACAGTACAACGCAACCACTCCATCAACCGTCATTCAATGGACGGGATCAGGCTGGAACATCGTTCGCCAAGGGCGTGTTGCTTTTGATACTTCCGCATCAAACATATAGCGCTACGCGGGTTGATTAAGTACGGTGATGTGGGGCGTGGCGCGCCCCACATCACCGTTTTTGTACTTGACGCGGTTGCATACCGCTATATGAACCTATTGGCCTCGTTTCAATCCTAATGTGAAACGGGTGAATCCCCATCTCATGCCATTGCATTCCAACAATCTGTCACCATTCGATGAACAAACTGATCGAGCGATCGAGTTGGATCGAGGAGAGTATTGATGTCAGATTGAGAAACCCATGCCCACGTGTCATATTCAGCCTTCGTGAGAGCTATTTGCGCTTTTTCTGTGCTCGTGACGGTGATGATGTGAGCTAAGTTCACGCTATGGAGACCGTGCTCAACGGGTGGCTGGCGGCGAGTGGCAAAGGCCGTTGAATACACACCCAAGAATTGAATGGGCGATCGCCCGATACTCAAACCCGCTTCTTCTTTCGCTTTTCGCTGCACCGCATCAATTGGGGATTCTCCCGCAAACATACGCCCCCCAATCACCCACCATCCGTTGATGGGATCACCATTGCGTCTGCCCAACAGTACCTTGCCATTATGGATAAACAATAGATCCACGCAGGTAATGACCATCCTATCGAGCACCGTTGAATAGATCTCCATCGGCACCCAGAAATTAGCACTATCTGTGGCATCACGATTGATGCGCCCGGGTTCTTCAAAGTGAGAGATTGTAACCATAGATAATGACGCAAGAGAAATGTCTTGAGTACAGAACAATGAGGGTTTGGGGCACACGATGCGCACCCCAAACCCTTATTTCTTCGTTTTAATTTTGAGGCGTTTGCCAAGTCATGTAACGTCTTTCAGACGCATGAGTCACACCTATTTTTGACAGGGCCATCACTGAGTCCCCAAACGAGTGGCCGAACAGTTCCCCTGTCTATGCAAGAAACAGCCACTTCAAACCACTCCGAAAAGTTAGCACGGCTATTGACAGAGGGCTTCTCCTCGCATCACAACCCATGTCATGGGAGCTTTGCCATCTCCCAATGGACTATCGCTCCACACATGACGAACATCGAGCCAGCCTCTCTCGTTTGCCCGTGCTTGAGCAGGACTATTCACAGCAAATACTTCGCCAATGCTATGTAGCGTCACAAGACTGACTGAATAGTTTCCAGCTTCTGCAACTTCGCATGTGATTTCGCCATCAACTAAGAAAGGCCATCCTTCCCCAAAGTCAACTTCAGTCAGCTTATTGTCCGTAGCTGTTAGATCCGAGAGCTCTTGATCCCCTGCCTGAGATTGCGCATATTGAAAATTTGCTGGATACGCTTCAAGCGCACGCTGTTGTGCAATGTCATATTTAGGATGATCGACGGGCACAGCCTTCATCATTTCGATGGCTGCTTGCCATTGTTCTGCGATCGCCCGCCACTCTTCCGGAGTTTGGGCTACCTGGGTTTGGTCTGCTGCATTCATTGCTGTGCTGACGGCATCGTAGAACGGATCAAAGACAGGCTGTTCCGTCAACGACTCAGATGATTCAGAGTGTCGCTCTATCGAATTGAGTAGCGTTTGTTCGGTAGAGGACAACGTACTACACCCTGAAACCACAATGCTGGCAAGGGCGATCGCGAATGGTAATGCTTTTCCGGTTAATCGATTCTTGGCGAACTGTGTCATGGCGAACTGCGAAAAATCAACCGATTTCTTCAATGCCGATTTCTTCAATATACCTGTCGCTATATGGTTCGGACATGTTGTGTAGGCATGAAGCGCCCAC
>JBCCWF010000224.1:0-10176 GCA_039194035.1 Cyanobacteria bacterium P01_E01_bin.6
TTCGTTTATACACCCGACTGGCCACCTTTTATAGCGTATTGTGGGTGGGGGGCGCGCCCTGCGCCCCCCAAACCCTCATTTCTTTGTTGCAATTTTGAGAAGTTTGCCAAGTCATGTATAATCCTATATTTCTGGAAATATCGAAATAAAGAACAAAAATAAAGTAGGTAGCCTAGAAAATCAATGTCTTTCCATCCTAGTTACAGCAAGAGCCCTTCGTATCGGGTAATTCCTGTCGTTCCTGAAAGTCGATCACCTGGTTTCGGGTGCAGCACTCTTCAAATAAAAACGCTAACAACGCTTCTAGGGATGCTGAGCGAACACGGTACCAAATCCACTGTCGATCTTTTTCGGCAACCACGACACCCACCTGGCGAAGCTTATCGAGGTGATGAGACAACGTCGATGCACTAATCTCTAGCTCTTTCTGAATTTCCCCGGCGGGTAGGCCGTTGGGATGAGCAGAAAGCAATAAGCGTAGAATTTTCAGGCGAGATGGCTGCCCTAACGCTGCAAATGTTGCGGCAATATCCTCAATCGAAGAAGCGTGAATGGCATCTGCGTTTTTCATATTTCGATGGTTATCGAAATACTTGTATTTGTCAAGCTCTTTTCACTCATGTGTCAACAATGAAAGACATTCAGTAGATAGACATCAATAAACTCACTTTAAAAACCTGGGAAGCGACCCTCTGGGGCGCTCCCCAGGTTTTTGAGGTGTTAGTTTAATAACGCCAAGCTACTTAATGGCTGTGTTTTTGGTGTAGATTACGGGGTTAGAGTACAGGCATCATTGGTAGTGGCTGTGTTTGTCCCATTCATCGCTTAGGTTATCTCCAAGCTTACTTATGGAAAAAAAGTCATCGGTGTTTCACCCCTCGGGTCGGATGTATCTTTTGATTGCCATTTTGATTTTTGGGGCGGCCAATGCAGTTACCCGAAAACTGACGGACATTGGTGCGGATAACTTAATCAACGGACGTAATCCCATTTCGTTCTGCAACGTTCTTTTTGTCGGTAACGTCTGTGCTCTGGTGATTATGCTGGTTATTTACCAGCACCAGTGGCGCATGCCCGTGCTGAGAAAAATTAGCTGGAAGCAATGGTTAACACTGACGGTCGTCGCCATTTTAAGCTCAGCTGTGGTGCCAACGCTTATTTTCACAGCGCTCTCAGTAACGGCAGTCAACAACGTTATTTTGATTGGTCAAATTGATACGCCTCTGGTTCTCGCCCTATCCGTTTGGTTACTGGGCGATCGCGTTAATCCCTGGGTAGTTGGCGGAGCGGTTGTTTCATTTGTTGGTGTGGCTCTCACGGTGTTGCTCCAGCCCCCCGGAGGCGACATGGTGGCTATGGGTATGGGCATGGAAATTGGACTGGGCGAGGCGTTGACCGTGATTGCTGCCATATTCAAAGCAATATCAAACCTGATTAGCAAAGTCAGTCTGAGGCAGATTCCGTTGGGAATCTTCAATGTATTCAGAATGATTGTGGGCACCATTGTCTTCTTTGTGACCACAATTGTGCTGTATGGAACAGAGCACTTTATGGATGTCACCTCTCCTTTCCTATGGCAATGGATGCTGCTCTACAGTGCGGTGATTGTCGTTGGTGGACAATTGGCTTGGTTTAGTGGGTTGAAACAGAGTAATGCTAGCGAAGTCTCTCTCGCGACGGCATTTAATCCAATTGCTGGCGTGTTGGCCGCGTACTTAATTTTGGGAGAACTCCCGACGACGGCTCAATACATTGGAGGTGCGGTAATTCTTGGCGGAATTGTACTGAATCAAATAGGTGTGCAGCGTCTCAATCAAGCAGTTCCGGCACAGCAACCGGCTTTGAAGGAAATGAGTGAATCCATCACGTTCAAAGGAGTTTAAGCACTTTTTCGGCTAGAGCCGCAATTTGTATCCCAAATAATGTGTTCACCGCAAGTTTCATCGCCATGCCATGGCCAATGTCGCCAACATGATGAATCACTGCACTCGTAGCTGACAAGATAGGTCGGATAGATTCTAACGTGTCGATATTGCCCCCAACGAGATAGATCAAGCTCTTGGCGTCTGCCTGTGGCCAAGAGCCGACGACGGGCGCATCCAGAAAATTTGCGCCACGATGGCCTAACTCTGTTGCGAGTTGCCGAGTCCAATTCACGGTTAACGTACTAGACTCCATGGCGATCGCCCCGTTGCGCAATCCCCTTGCCGCCCCACTGTCTGCATCAAGCCAAACAACACGAGATGCATCATCATCCGTCACCATGCTGATCACGACGTTTGCTTGTTCTGCCGCTTCCTTTTATTTTGCATGTCCCTTAACGTAAGAGCATCAGAAAAATGGTTAAGTTGACAATTTAAGACGACTGGTCATATTATAGGTTTATGGCTAGACTAAAACAAAACAGCAAGATCCGTGAAGAACTCCTCAATCAAGGTCTTCAGCTCTTGATTAAGCAGGGCTATCACGGGACTGGCATCAAAGAACTCGTCGATCAAGTCAAGGTTCCAAAAGGCTCTTTCTATAATTATTTTGAGAGTAAAGAGCATTTTGGGGCCGAGGTGATTCGACACTACTCGCAGCAAATCACTGCGCTCATGAGGGTTCATCTTAATTCTCCTGAGAATGATGTTCTCACTGCACTCAAAAACTTTTTTGAGCAAGAAATGCAACGGCATCAGGAGGTGAAAGCAGGTTGCATACTGGGCAATTTGGGTGCAGAACTTGGCGCTAGCAGCGAATTATGCCAGCAAGCAATGCTTGAGGGATTTCAAGACATGAAACAGCTATTCTCCCAAACCTTCGAGCGGGGCCAAGCACAGAAGACAATTCGAGATGATATTTCTGCTGCCGAACTTGCTGACTTTGTCATCAATGCCTATGAAGGTGCACTTCTGAGAATGCAGGTATCACAGTCTGTGGAGCCCATTCGTCAGCTCAGCACTCTCATGACTGTTTATTTGAAGCATCCTTAGCCCACATACTGGCAAACAATGAATTCGTTTAGGCCCAAGCCACGTTGGAAACGACAGTTCCCAACCTAGATGAGGTTTAATGAGGCAATATTTTCCTCGATTGAAATGTTTGCCTATCACTTAAGACGACTGGTCATATAAGTTAATTCAGGAGGTCATTATGTCAAACACACTACGTTGGCGTATTCCAGGTCATCAATTCGAGGATGGTAGTAGGCTTACAGATTGGAAAAAGATTGAAAGTAGCGCTTGGCATCTTCAAATTGAGACTGGCTATGAAATGACATTCGATATCTATGAACACAATGGCCAATTTTGGAAGTTATACCAGGCTCGTTGGGTTGTTGAAGGGACAGATGACTATCATTACCGCTACGGTGGACAGGCATGTCGAATGGCGCAGGTGGCATACAAAATAAAGGCGCGATCGCCCCACTCCGGTTTACTCAAAGACGCTGGAGATCTGGAATGGGTGAGGGTATACGAAGTGAACGAACACATTCATAACGTGATTAAGGCAGGCCAACCGAACCCTCAAATCACCGACAAAGTTTTCGCTTAAGTAAGTAGCTTGGCGTTATTAGACTAAAAAAACAAAAACCTGGGGAGCGCTCCTCCGGGGCGTTCCCCAGGTTTTTAAAGTGAGTTGATTGATGCCTATCTACTTATATTCAGACTGATTATACTCAGACTGAAACAAGTGATGTCTTGCCAGTCAAACCGTTTTAAATGATCACAAAAGCTTCAATGTGAGGGCATGTCCTCACACTGAGGTTGAAACGAAACTCCAACAGAATACGATTCTCATTCATGATCAAAAGGAGATAAGCAATGAACTTACTTACTCTACAAACGACCCAAAATTTTGACGCTTACGTATTCTCGAAGCAACCTAACTACGATGAACCACGCGTACGTCAGGAGTTTGCAAAAGCGGTTCCTCAGCTAAAAACAGTTGTAATTTACTGCTATGATCCTCGTGCAATCGGCATTCCAGCAGCGATTGCAAAAGAGCTAGACGAGGTGTTCCCTGGCGATATCATCACCGACGACCAAGGAAATAAGATTGCTTCAAACACAACGCTGTTTGAAGTGGTAGTCGCAGGAGGACGAGCGGTTGATGCACTCCGTTCGATTGCAGTAGCGCAGCATCTGTTTGGTATCAAAAACATTGCCATTGTGCATCACACCTATTGTGGTGCAACGTCATTCACGCCTGAGGGCATTATTGACGCCTATCGGCGTGAACACGACAGAGATATTTCCACTCTCTATGATTACGGCAGTATCTCTATTAGCGATTTTGAAACATCGCTAAAGCACGATACTCGCCTGGTGAGAGAGTCACAGGGGACACCACAACACATCGATATTTACGGATACCTGTACAACATCGACACTGACGAATTGTCGCTGGTCACACAGGATAGAGGATCTTCTCGCAACATTGATGCTTAAATCCATGACACAAGCCGATCGAGAAGTCATTGCGTTCGTGATTGTAGCGTTCGTGATTGCAATACTCCTTCAAGTTTTCCTAGTGTTCTAACGCTCATTAAGTAGATAGGCATCAATCAACTCACGTTAGAAACCTGGGGATCGCCCCGGAAGGGCGCTCCCCAGTTTTTTTAGCTTAATAACGCCAAGCTATTTAGCTAATGATAGCCAAACAAAATAATCAAAAAATCAGATGGTCGTTTTTTAAGGAATTAATCATGAAAACGACAACATCTTTAGCTCATTGGATGCAGTCCCAGGCACAACATTCTCACCAAAAGCATGCACCACCACAACGCCAATGTGCAGTAGAAGAAGCGTTTGTCCTACTTACACATCAGGAGGTGCGCTATGACTAGCCCAATTTGTCTGATTACTGGTGTTGGCGATGGTACAGGAAGCGCGATCGCCCGTCGGTTCTCCCAAGGCGGTTATCAGATTGCGATGATTGCCCGAAATCGCGATCGCCTACACACTCTCGAACATGAGATCCCAAATGCTAAGTCTTTCGTGTGTGACGTGAGTGATTTAGACGAGCTACTCGCTACGGTGAGTACCGTTCGCTCAGACATGGGGAATCCATCTGTTTTGATCCACAATGCGGTTAGTGCTACGTTTGGAACGTTTCTAGATACTGATCCTGACGATTTAGAGCGCAACTTTCGCGTCAACACCACTGCACTGCTGTATCTTACTCATGAACTTGCCCCAGCCATGCTTGAAGCAGGAAATGGAGCCATTGTGGTGACTGGAAATACGGCTGCCTTGAGGGGGATCCCGACTTATGCTTTGTTTGCACCCACAAAGGCAGCGCAACGAATTCTATCTCAATCCCTTGCCCGTGACTTGGGGCCTAAGGGCGTCCATGTTGCTTACGTCACTATTGATGCGGCGATCGCCACACCTTGGTCGTTTGAGTTGCCAGTTCAGGGATTGAGAACTGAACCGTTAAATTTCCAAACCTGTGTATCGGAGGATTTCTTCTGTCAACCCGTGGATATTGCAGAAGAGGTGTTTCATGTGGTGCATCAACCACGCTCAGCTTGGTCGTTTGATGTGGAAATTCGTCCGCATATAGAAAAATGGTGAAAGTCTGTTGTTAATCTCAATAGCTGCTGTGATGGCAGCCGTCGTAGCAGGCTGAAGACAAAAAGAAAACAAAAAATGGAGGCATAATAGCCTCCATTTTTCAATACTCTGAATCAATACAGTCCGTATTGATTGTCATCAAGAGCGCAGTACAGAAAAACTTAGTACAGAGCTTCTTCCTGATGGGTCTTGATGGTGCAGTCAGAGGTTGGGTAAGCCACACAGGTCAAGATGTAGCCTGCTTCGATCTGATCATCATCCAAGAAGGACTGATCGGATTGGTCGATAGTACCGGACTCCAATTTACCAGCACAGGTAGAACAAGCACCTGCACGGCAGGAATAAGGCAGGTCGAGACCTTGCTCTTCAGCCGCATCAAGAATATAAGTATCGTCTTCACACTCAATTGTCTGGTTTAAGCCTTCAGCTTCATTAATCAGCGTGACTTTGTAAGTTGCCATGCGGCGTTCCTCTCAAAATTATTAAAACATCGTCATTTGAGCATTTAACCCCAACAGTCCTACAAAACCCGCATGCTTGCGAGAAGCTGTTGGTATCAGCTCGAAATCCTATTCCTGATGGTAAATGAAAATGATTTTTCTGCAACGCTCTATTGATGATGGTTTGAAAGGGATTCGTAATCAATCTTTTAAGAATAGAGTAAAAATACTTATCACTTGATGCCTGAAATATCTGCCTTGACTTTAATTAGATGTTAACTTTCCTTTCCCCATAACGGTTTCAGCATCTATTCAGAGTTTTACGGATTAACCCATGTTATTTCTATATAGGCTCTTTTAACGTAAAGAGCAAAAGCAATCAGTCAAAATTATCGTTCGGCGTAAACCATGACTTTCATTAACGTTGGGCTGGTTGGAACTGGCTATGCTGCCCAAAAGCGAGCAGAGGCGTTCACTGAAGATGAGCGATCGCAGATCTTCGGCATTTACGGAAATTATCCTGAGCGGGTGAACAGTCTCTGCCAAACGTATGGCGCTCAGCCATTTACGTCCTATGAGGCATTGGTAACTGATCCAGCGATTCATCTGGTCGTGATATCCACCATGAATCATCTCCATGGGGCGATCGCCTCAGCGGCTCTCAAGGCAGGAAAGCATGTTGTTGTTGAATATCCTCTCTCGTTAGATGTGCCCGAAGCGACCCAACTGATTCAACTCGCTCAGCGCAATCAACTTCTGCTTCATGTAGAACATATTGAACTCCTCAGTGGTATCCACCAGGCTGTGGTTGATACACTGCCATCGATTGGTCGTCCCTTTTACGTTCAGTCCACAAGTCTGCGGTCAGAGTCATCGGTTCCCGAAAAATGGTCGTATCGTCCTGAACTTGTAGGGTTTCCCCTTGTGAGTGCCTTATCCCGAATTCAGCGATTAGTCACTGTTTTTGGAGAGGTTGAAACGGTGTCGTGTCAAAGTCGATTTTGGACCGTCGAAGGCACTATGTATGAGCATCCTGACGTTCCAGCTCCCTATCGCTCCTGCCTGTGCTCTGCTCAACTTCGGTTTATGAGCGGGCTTATTGCTGATGTGATCTATGGGAAAGGGACTGATATCTGGCAAACCGAGCGATCGCTCCACGTTCATGGCTCGGGTGGAATGATTCAACTGCATGGAAGTCATGGGCAATTGATCCAGTGCCAAGCAACCCAAGAATTGACGATTGGATCTCGGCGAGGTCTATTTGCACGGGATAGTCGAATGGTGCTAGATGCATTGGTAGACGGAACTTCGCTGTATGTCAGCCTTGACCAGAGTTTGTATGCTCTCAGCGTCGCTGATGCGGCACGTCGCGCTGCATTGAGCCAAACAGTGATTCGTCTTGAGGGAAAGAACACTCAATAAAACATCCAAGAAAAAAGAAACACCTCCGAAGAGGTGCTTCCTTGAGTTTCTATTGAACTGGTTTGGGCTTGTATTTTAAGGCGGGAAGAATCCCGACTTAAGTTAAGTAGCTAGCCATCACTAACTGTAGCCTTCCAGATTCTTGGTTTTAATTACGTCCAAGTACTTATCAGCCCTGGTTTGCGTGCTTATAGTTGTTTGACTTCGGCTACAAGCTGCGCCACCATGTCTTTTGCACTGCCAAAGAGCATCATGGTCTTGTCTTTGTAAAACAGTTCATTATCAATTCCTGCGAAGCCGGTGCTCAAGCTACGCTTAATCACAATGGTGTGCTTTGCCCGATCGACTTCCAGAATCGGCATTCCATAAATGGGGCTACTTTGAGAATCCCGTGCCGCAGGATTGACTACATCATTTGCCCCAATGACCAATGCCACATCCGTCTGGTCAAATTCAGGATTGATGTCATCCATGTCATAAAGCTGGGTATAGGGCACGTTGGCCTCTGCCAGCAACACATTCATATGACCTGGCATCCGTCCGGCGACAGGGTGAATCGCATACTTCACCTCGACGCCGAGGCGCTCCAGATAGTCTGTTAGCTCACGCACAGAATGCTGAGCTTGGGCAACGGCCATGCCATAGCCAGGAACAATGACCACAGAGCGAGCATAGCCCAACATCATGGCACCCTCTTCAGCTTCCACTCGATGCACGACTTTTTGGCTTGTGCTGCCTCCGGCGATCGCCGCACCCCCAGCACTTTCTCCCGTTCCAAAGGCACTGAACAGCACATTGGTGAGAGAGCGATTCATCGCTTTGCACATGATCTGAGTCAAGATCAATCCAGAGGCTCCGACGAGTGCCCCTGAAATGATCAACATGTTGTTCATCAAGATGAATCCAGCCGCACTTGCCGCCAGTCCTGAATAGGAATTCAGCAAAGACACTACCACAGGCATGTCGGCTCCACCAATGGGGATGACAAACAACACCCCGAGGAGCAGGGAAACCGCGACGAGTCCCAAAAATAGAATGGTGTTTTGTGGCGTGAATAGGAAGTAAATGCTCCCAGCCAAAAACCCTGCAACAAGTAGAAAATTAACCGGTTGCTGAAGTGGAAATGTGATGGGGGAACCTGTCATGATGCCCTGTAGCTTTGCAAATGCAATCAAGCTACCCGTCAGGGTGACACCACCAATCAACACACCCAGCATGGTGGTGATACCCGCATCGACCGAGACTGCTCCTGAGCCATTCAAGACTCGGAAATATTCGCCCACCGCAACCAGAGCAGATGCAGCACCTCCTAAACCATTGAAGATGCCCACCATCTGAGGCATGGCCGTCATCGCTACTTTTTTGGCGGCGATCGCCCCAATGATAGAACCAATAATGATCCCCACAAGAATCATCTGATAATTCAACACGGATTGGTTTAGCAGCGTTGCCACCACTGCAATCAACATTCCCACCGCTGCTGTCATGTTGCCCTGTCGAGCCGTCGCGGGAGACCCTAACTTTTTGAGTCCCAAAATGAACAGGGATGCTGCTAACAGATAGGCCAGCTCAATGCCCGTGCCTAAAATTTCTGTTGCTGGTAAAGCGATTCCCATCGTGTTTGCACTGAGGATGAGTATCATGCTTTTACCTCCTTTTTCTTAAACATTTGCAGCATGCGATCGGTGACCAGGAAGCCACCCACAACGTTGATCGTGGCCAACACGACGGCAAACAATCCCAGGGCGATCGTGATGTTCCAGTCCTGTGCCCCGGCAACGAGCAATGCGCCGACAACAGCAATACCTGAAATGGCGTTGGCTCCAGACATAAGAGGCGTATGCAGCGTTGGAGGAACTTTATTGATAACCTCAACGCCCACAAATGAGGCCAATACAAAAACAACAAATCCGGTTAGCAGTCCTGCTGCCATATGATTCTCCTGTCAAAACAATAGAGACAAAATGAAAAACGAATGATTAGAAAAAGCCCAAAGAAGAAGCAGAAAGTAGAGATCACCATGGGGCATTCAGGCTGAGAGCAAACAACAGGGATTCTCCTATCGCCTGATGGAGCAAATGAATCGCCTGATGGAGCAAATGAATCAGCTAGGTCCCTGCCGTCACATCTTGTCTAATGGCCAACTCCTGCGGCATCCGCGAGCGCATCTCGAACGCGATCGTTCTGAATCTCACCGTCATGCGCGACACAAGCTCCAGAGGTGATTTCATCGTCAAAATCCAGCATTAGCTCACCATCCTTGACCAAATGTTGCAGCAGGGTCTGCAAGTTTTTGGAATACATTTGGCTAGCGTGGATCGGCATAGACGACGGCAAGTTGATAGGGCCGATGATCGTCACGCCATGGTGAACGCTGTCTCGTCCAGGCTCAGTACAAGCGCAGTTGCCACCTTGTTCTGCCGCGATGTCAACAATGACTGATCCCGGTTTCATCCGCTTCACCATGTCTTCTGTCACCAGCAATGGTGCTTGTCTCCCCGGCACCTGCGCTGTTGTAATAACAACATCTGATTGCGCCACATGATCAGAAACGAGTTCGCGCGATCGCCGTTTTGCCTCTTCTGAAATGTCCTTGGCATAGCCGCCTGCTGCGACCGTATTTTCTTCTAACTGAACTTCGACAAACCTTGCACCAAGACTTTGCACTTCTTCCTTCACCGCTGGGCGAATGTCAAATGCCTCTACCACTGCCCCGAGTCGTCGGGCTGTGGCGATCGCCTGAAGCCCAGCAA
>JBCCWF010000225.1:0-10149 GCA_039194035.1 Cyanobacteria bacterium P01_E01_bin.6
GAGGCACACCCACTGTGAACAGTAAAGAGATTCGGCGCGAAGCAAAAGTCTTGTACCAGACGGCTCAAACCCTCTTGTCAGAACGACAAGAATTAGGCAGAGTCATGCTGGCAGACGTGGCGAAAATTGTACGCATTTGTGCTCAGGCCAACGATCAGGTGGTCTCGAATCAGCTGCTTGCGTTTCTAACGGTCTATGGGTTAATCAAGCGAGATACCACCACATTAGATGTGGTCTTAAATAAATGGGATTTGCCCGATGTTCGGCAAGACTACCAAAAACGAGCGCTTCAACTGTTGCTGGATTTGACTGACGATAAAATAGAGGATGAACTGGTTGATTTAGCCCTACCTGCCATTTTGAATCGCATTGATGAGCGAGAGAACTCGAAGCACCTCGAAGCTGTCATCATGGCAATGTATCGTTTTGCGCAGAGCGTGATCAAAGCCAACAACCGAGTGACGCAAACTGAGATGGGGTGTCTCTCGCGTGTCTGGAGCATGTTGCATCGGTATCATCAGGGGCCTGACTATCAGCGCTACTTTAGTCAACACATGAGCCAGCGATATGCCTTCGCTACCACTCCATCGCAGAGCGCTGAAGATGTTCTGGCAGAGCTAAATAAGCTCATCGGCATGAAAAATGTGAAGAAGCAAGTGCGGACGCTGACCAATTTCCTCAAGGTGCAGCAGCTGCGATCGCGCCGAGGCATGGCAACAACGTCAATGTCGCTCCATTCTGTTTTTTGTGGGCCTCCGGGAACGGGTAAAACAACGGTTGCACGGCTCGTTGGCCAGATTTACAAAGATTTAGGCTTTCTCTCCAAAGGGCATCTTGTAGAGACTGACCGCGCCGGACTGGTTGCTGGGTATGTGGGGCAAACCGCTGAGAAAACGGAAGAACTGGTTGACTCTGCTTTGGATGGCGTGTTGTTTATTGATGAGGCCTATGCTCTCAAACCTGCAGGTAAAGCAGGCAGTGATTTTGGCCAAGAAGCGATTGATATTTTGCTCAAGCGCATGGAAGACTACCGCGATCGCCTGGTGGTGATTGTGGCAGGCTACACCGATGAAATGTCGACCTTTATTGAGTCGAATCCTGGGCTGAAGTCTCGATTTAATCGGTACATCTATTTCGATGACTATAGTCCTCAGGATCTCTTGGCGATTTTCAAATTGATTTGTGGTACGAATCATTTCTGCATAACAGATGAAGGAAACCACGAAATCCTGAAACTGCTTGCGTTTCTCTATGATCGGCGCGATCGCACCTTTGGCAACGGCAGACTTGTCCGCAACCTATTTGAAAAACTCGTGGAAGTCCAAGCGAATCGCCTGGCGACAATTCCGATGCTGACGGACGAAACGCTCACGACACTATTGCCGGAGGATGTGGCAGCCGTCAGCAGTACCTACGACATGCCTCCAAATTTTGATGCGTCTCCAATTCTTAAACAGACTCAAGCGATCGCAGAACTAGATGAAGAGTCCTCCACTCCTGAAACAGCTGTGACTCAACCGATAACAGCAAACGTGCCCAGACCACAAGGAGTCGTCTCTCAGAGCATTCATTCAGCTCAAGCTTCATCTGCACCCTCGTTTGCGTCTTCAGCGACTGATGCGTCATCTTCATCAACTGATGCTTCAACTGATGGCTCATCGGTTTTAGCGTCTCCACGTCGGACGTCAGCAGTGACGCCTTTACAGCCACCGCCACCGCCAGTTGTCGTTCAACATCAGCGATCGCGCCACGCTCAGGCCATCTCGTCACAACAGGCTTCTCACCTTACACCTCACCAAGTCGCGATGGAACAGCTCAAATTTCGTTTGAGTCGAGCCTTGCGATTGATGAACACGCAGGTCATGGTGGGACAAATCGACAACGGTATTCAAGTTGTTTTTGAAGCGAACCCTGTTCCCGATTCAGAAATGATGATCTTGTTGGTGCGTTGTGAAACGTGGGCATTCGAAACGCCATCTATTTCTCGAATCAAGGTGTTTGGGCGATCGCCTGGAGATATCCTACCGACTTGGGCAGAGGAAGTCGCGATCGCCTCTGTTCAGACATCGTAGGCGACGTCAGTGACTCTCATGCGTTAGCGCGAATGCTTTTTACTCTCCCAGTCAGGGCATGTATTGCCATCCCATCCATAAGGATGCATGCCACAGACGAGCAGCGTGTCGTTATAGACGCGACCATGATAATGCTGACACCCAACACATGCGGCATGTTTGCTTTCCGTTGGGTCTACGTGCTCAATCCATGGTTCTGAAAAATCAGAGTGCCACTCCATGCCAAATCTCGCTCTATCAAATTCAATCGATAGATTAATCGGCGGCTGAAACCAGTCCATCATGTCTTCCAAGAATTGATCGACCTCTGTGGCGATCGCCTCCTCAACCTGTTTAGCGATCGCCATCGGCACCTGAATCATCAGATCCGCAGTTTCTATCAAGACCTCAACCGTTTCCTGCATAAACTGCCCAAACTCTTGGGTAGCGGATTCAATATCCTTAATCCAGTCTTGAGACTCCTCGTTCATAGTGCAATCCAGTAAGCTATGAGCTATTTAACTGGATGGCTGTACCCCTCCTCTGGCGGGATACAGCCACCAAAATACGCAAAATACGTGAATTTTAAGCTGAAATTATCAATCGATATGATTTGGTAAAGGGTGTCTAACGTTTTTCAGGCTGATAAGTAGATGGCCATCATTAAACGTATCCTTACAAATCCTGTGTCGCCTGCGCAGCGGGCGGCACAGGATTTGGGGTTTTGGTTTTAATGATGTCCAGGTACTTAACTGAAGCCGAGATGATTGAACGGGATTATGAGGTGTGGAACGCCCCAGAATCCTGCCTTAACATACAAGTCGTTTTTTGCTTCGATCCAAATACGTGTTTCACACCTAACGGTTGTTTCAATATAGGCGAAACTCTAGTTCTTTTTGAGCTGACGAAGTTCATTCTGCAAATTCTCGACCTGCTGCCTCAAGGTGTCAGCGCTAGTAGAAGACGACTCATCATCATCAGTAATTTCTATGGGGCGTGGTTCACGGGAGGTATCTTCTGCTGTGATGTCAATAATCGTATCTCCTGTTTTTTGAGCACGATTCACCATCTCTTCGACCATGCGTCGCGCTTCTTCGGTGGTCATTTCGCCCCGCGCGACCATTTCGTCAGCAATTTTCTGAGCTTGCGATCGCAGCTCACCCATTGTTTTTCCAGCCCGCTCTCCGGCATAAGAGGCCATCCCGACTCCGAGATAAAACGCTTTCTGAACTAAATCACCAATACCTGGCATATCCTACGCTCCTCATATTGTGCTGCTAGATGATAGAGATCCACATGTAGATGTAAGCCGCAATTGCTCTAGGATTCCAGCATAGAGGGAAAATCCTGAGAATGACTACTCATCCGGTGTAGGGAGATCCGTCTATGGCTAACGAAGAGTGAAGCAGCATTGATGTACGCACTTCGTTTCGTAGAATGCGGAGAAGTAGAAATGACTAAAAGTTTTTGGCGATCGCCCACGAATGAAGTGAATTCCCCACCTATGAGGAGACCCGGAGTTCACGCCTGTTATAAGCATCCCGTATTGCTGCTACCTTCCGGTCCTGACAAGATTTGGGCGTTATAACTGCATGAGTCCAGGTCAGATACCAGCATAACATTAGGCTGTGATATCTAGCATGTTCTGTTGGGGCGGTGCCGTTAAACAATCATGGGTTGTCTGTACGGCATTAACGATATCAACCCAGCACGTATCGTTCGGTGGCACTGCATCTCTATTGGGTGCAGAACTGCCACCATTAACATTCATCTCACTAACATTCACCTCGAATAGATCCAGGAAATGTTCTGAGTCTGGCACGACGCAGTCCTGTGGGATTTGTCTTCCTGATTGCCATTCAAGTGAGTGACTGGAGACGCTGTTTCCTCCTTGTAGCAACTCATCGGTCGCATCTCCGACCAGCAGTTGTCTCTCGATTGTTCCTGGAGCGTTATTCAGCAGCTCATCCATGAGGGCCTCGCTCAGAGATTGCTGCAAACTCAGTAAAAACCAGTTTGTTGGGGTTGGGGGTTGAGCCTCAGTCTTGATGGGTTCTAAACCTATGGGTTCCAAACCTATGGGATGCACCGCAATTGTCTGCGGTGTGGTCGCTATGAGGATGTCTCCTGTGTCTGTTATTTGCTCAAGCGGTATTTCCTCAGGTTGTTCCGTTGGGATATGTCGCGTGACTGTTGGGTCGTCTACCGTCACCTGATGAGGTTTACTGATTGGCTCAAGCGGTTGGTCAGATGATGGAGCAGACGTCAGCGCGCTGTCGTAAAAGAGGCGATCGCTTTCCTTCTGTCGCAGTAGCTCTTGTGGGGCATCCAAATTGTGTGAGCGGAGGGCAACGGATTGGCGTGTGATTGTTAACAACCACAAAGCTATTGAACCTGGACTACTTTTTTTTGACCATCCAACGATAGTAGACGTTGGGTTTTCTGTGGGTTCATTGACGAGGTTTTCAGCCTCTCGGAGGTGTGGCGCAAGGAAGCGATAGCGATGCAGAAGTATCTCGATCGTCTCACCAAGACCAGGCGTTGGGACAAGGACTGTCGCTAGGCGATCGTCTAGCTTATGTCCTGACTCCCCACCACCATTGGGTTGTCTCACGTTCTTGGCGAACAATCGATCGATAGTAAGTTCATCACCTCCGTTCGTTGCCTGTTGTTCTGTGGAGGGATGAGCAAGCTTGTTCCTGAAGTAGTCATGCTTGAAAGACGCTGTTAGATCATCATCGTCACCGTTGGGGCCAATGCGCCAATTTTCCAGCAGTGGTTGAAAGAGAGACGAATGTTGAGACAGTAGCGTCAGGACAATGGGTACCATCAACAGTGGATCAACATCTGACTGTTGTCCTTTGCGAGGCCATCCTTTGATGTATACCTCTGAAACTTTTTCCTGAAATAATTGGCTGAGACGATGACGTTCAATAAATCCTGTCAGTGAGACCCAAGGCAGATCACCCCATTGCTCAATTGTTTGAAAATCGGCTGACAATGTATGGGCGATCGCCACGTCTATCTTGTGGTGATGATTTGGACGATAGACATCAAGCACCTGTTGGACATAGCTGACGAGAGAGAATGCTAATTCAACCGTTTGTTCTGTCGCAATACGGTAATAGAGAGCATCCAAATCTTCTTGAGTAATATATCCCTGGATGGTAGGCGACTGGAGAATCTCCCAAACAACGTCAAAGTCTGAGGTCGTTTTTTCGTGCAGGGCGTCCCAAATAAGAGAGCCAGTCAGTAAAACATGCTTCATGGGGACTCTTTGGAGTTTTGAGGCTGAGATAAGGGTTTGATGGTAGACGCTTTTGACAGTTGACCGGCTTGGTACATCTGTCGTAGCTCATCAAAGGTAGGTTCTGGTTCGATCTCTGTTGTGGAACCCGACGAGACAAGATCGGATAATTCGCAGTTCAGTGCATCGCAAAGCTTCATCAAGCGTTCAATCCACTCTAAGCCACTTCGTCCTCGCTCCCAATTCGCGATCGTTGTTTCCGTGACACCCACAATCAGGGCTAGTTCACGCTGGGTTAACCCTGCTTGATCACGCAATTCAGCAATATTAGATGTCAAGGTCATTGCCTCGCTAGCCCTCTGATGGCGATGGATCGATCAGATTCACGCCTTGAAACTGTGCTGTGAATGCGACTCAACCCACTGATTAATGGGTGGATTCTTCCACGGAAAGATGCCTGTATTGTTTTCGCACTGTGCTTATCGTAGCAAACCCCTCAAAAAATTTACGCAAGAACATTGCAGATTGATGTGATGGTCGTTATATCCGGATAGAATTGTGGCGTTTCTGGATTGCATTGTGACGCTCAGGATCTGAAACATCAGTTGAGCGTTTTGCTGGATCTTGATTCTCATCGCTAAAGACGATCGCCCATCCCTACTAGGAGTAGAACCATTGAAGGTAATTGATTGGCTGGGGCTGCTTGCCCTAGTGTTGTCCTTAGTGATTCTCTGGCAGTTTCGGCAAATCTTACTGCTGGTGTTCACTGCAACAGTGTTGGCGATCGCCCTTAATAGTTTGGTGCGAGTACTCGTGCGCAGGCTCGAATTGAAAAGAATATGGGCGTTGCTCCTTGCATTGCTGTTGGTCGTCGTTGGCATTCTTGCCTTTATTGGCATTGTTGTACCCCCTTTTATCAGCCAGTTTCAAGAATTGGTGGAAATTGTTCCAGAGGGCATTGATCGGCTGCAAGACCTCGGTGATGACGTGCTCCGCAACCCGCCTGAATGGCTGCCCGAGCTTGAATGGCTACCGCAACCGAGTGCCGATGATTTGCCCGATTTCGCTGAAGTCGCTCAACAAGTCGGAACGATCGCCCAACAGGTATTCGGTAATTTCTTCGGCTTCTTTTCAGGGTCTGTCGCTGTTGTGCTGCAAATTTTGCTGCTCACTGTATTGACTCTGATGTTTGTGTCCGAGCCTCATGCCTATCGCAATCTTCTATTGCGGCTACTGCCCTCGTTTTATCGCAATCGAGCCGACGATATCCTGTCACGTTGTGAGGTCTCGTTGCTGAACTGGTTGGGCGGGATGTCACTCAGCTCTCTTTTTGTCGCGATTTGTAGTGGGTTTAGTCTCTTTTTCTTAGGCATTCCTTTGGCATTCACGCATGCGTTGTTGGCTGGCGTATCCAATTTGGTACCCAACATTGGTCCGACGCTCAGCGTCATTTTCCCTGTGGCAGTTGCCCTCCTCAACTCTCCTGGTAAGGCGATCGCTGTCATCATTCTTTATCTGGTGATTCAGAATCTTGAATCGTACTGGTTTAGCCCTCTTGTGATGCGTCAGCAGGTTTCGTTGTTACCCGCTGCAACGCTTGTGGCTCAAATTTTCTTCGCATCATTTTTAGGTCCTTTAGGCCTGTTACTCGCAATTCCTCTAGCCGTTGTGGTCAAAACCTGGATTGAAGAAGCTGTCATCAAAGATGTGTTGGATGCTATGAAACAACCTCCTCGGCGATCGCTTCAATCTCTTAGTGCATCACCCGCAATGACGTCAAGTATTGAGCCATCATCAGATGATCTCTCTCAAGCTCCAACGCAGCTTGAGATTTTGCCGGAAAAGACGGCATCATTGGATTCTGAGCCTCCTGAACGATAAATGATCGGGTTCTAGCAATCTCCACAGATTGGCCCCAACCACACAACGCGAAACGTGATGTTACTTGTCTGAGAAACGTCAGTAGGCTTGTATTTTAAGCCTACTGACGTTATAAGCCATGTCAGCCAGAGTGACTATGAGAAGCCGGTAAGGGTTCAAATGTGGGGGCAGGTTCGATCGTTTCTGGTAGAGGAAAACTCATCACTAGATCGGCAACCTGAGCGAGAGTCGCTATGTTTTCGACAACGCCAGGATAATGATCTGGGGCAATCGTCAATCCACATAAACGGCTGGCTTGATCTACGTATGCTTCAGCATCAAAAAGGGAGGTCATTCGGATCAAAACTCCAGGTACTTATTACTGATTAAATCAAAACAACGTTCAGTCGCTTCATTGTTCTGTCATGAAGGGCGGACACATGAGGGCTAATTGCCCTGGCGTTCAATCTCGGCTTCCATCGTACTTGCTAAGTAATGCCCTTCCATGACGCTGCTAGACATGCGATAGCTATCTAAGGCAGTTTGATGCAGGGTTTCAAATCCTGTACGACGGCGGCGATCGCCCAACACCCAAAAACACTGAACGATGGATTCAGGAGCAATCCAGCCTTCGCCTTCAACGCGTCCCAAATCACTGTGTTGGAGCACAAATGAATATTGACGATCACCCTGGGAGAGTCTCCCACGATATTGAAATGCAATTTCCTCTCGATCGGTGTCTGGGAAAACTAGTTTTGTAACTTGGGTATACCAATCATCGCGACTCCATGCCACTAAAATTCGCCCTTTCACAGGTGTCAATAGACCCTTGCGATCCAGCCAATTGCCACTCAGTGTCCAGCGCCCCGCTTCCAATAAAAACGTATGAGCCACAGTTTCTATTCCTATTCGTTTGATTGCCTGAACGACAACCGATGCTCTAAATCTTACGGAGATCACAAGGAAGGAAAATTAAACACCTCGGAAATCAATTGATGAGGGTCATGCAATATTGCCCGGCTACCATCATCCAGTGGATTGGTATTTAATTCTCAGTCTTTATCTTTATGTCATCGTATCCCCCGAGGTACTAGGTGTCAGATGAAGTTCTCCCAAAGAAACTGCACGCATTGCACCAGTCACAGATGGAAGATTGCTCGGAATGCCGTGCCAGCGCCAATACGCTAAGACCGCAAAGGCGATCGCCTCTTTATAATCTACATTGACTCCTTCATCCTCTGTGGTGACAACGTGGGTTGACGGAAGATGATGGCGTAATCGTTCCATTAAATACTCATTCCGGCTGCCTCCCCCTGCTACCATCACTTGGTCAGGTGGCTGGGGCAAAAAGTGTGAGTAGTTGACAGCAATTGAGGCAGCGGTCAGTTCCGTCAGGGTAGCTAAGGCATCTGCCTGACTCAATTGTCGTTTCTGCACATCATCCAGGCAACGCTGTGTGTAATCGACACCAAATTTCTCACGTCCCGTAGACTTGGGCGGGGCTTGCTGAAAAAACGGATCGGATAGCCAGTGCTGGACTAAGTCCTGACACGGTTGCCCTGATGCAGCCCATGTTCCGTTGTGGTCATAGGTCTGTTGGCCATTGGAGAAAACTCGGACGGCCTGATCAATCAAGGCATTGCCTGGCCCAGTATCCCAGCCACGAATGCTATCGGCTCCAGCGTCGACTTCGCTCTTGGGAGGAAGATAGGTGACGTTGCCAATGCCGCCAATATTTTGCATGCAGCGATATTCTGTGGGATGGCTCAACATCCATGCGTCTACCGCAGGCACTAAAGGCGCACCATGGCCACCTAAGGCAATGTCAGCCGCGCGGAAATTACTCACAGTAGGGAGTTGGGTTAAATGGGCAATCATCTCACCCCGGCCCAATTGCAGACTATATCCCAAATGTTTGATTGACTTGTTGTCAGTCGAGCTAGAGGAGGCAGGAGGGCGATGGAACACCGTTTGACCATGGGAACCAATAAGATTTGCTGCTGGATAACCAGCTTGGATCTGCCGTGCAGCGTCTGCAAATGCGTGGGCGATCGCATCATCTAGCTCTGCCATCTGCTCAATTGTCAGGCATTGACCATGGCATACGTCAAGAATTTGCTCACGAAGGGTAGGGTCATACGAGTAGGTGTCACCAACCAGAAGATTGACCTTGAGGTCATGAGTTGTTCCTGAAATATCAACAAGTGCAGCATCGATCCCATCCACTGACGTCCCACTGATTAGCCCAATTACTCGCATTCGGAGGCTCCTTACATTAATCAGAGTGTTCGTAGCTTGAGACGTCTAACCAATTTTGATCAGGATCTCGAAAATACACAGACTGAATACTCCCGATAGCTCCTGTTCTTGTGATCGGGCCTTCGACAAGACTGACCCCGCAACGATCTAAGCGTTGAATCACGTCTTTGAGCGCACCTGTGGTCACCAAACATCAATCTGATAGACCCAGGCTGAGGGCAATATGCTTTGGGCTCAAATTCATGATCATATTGGTGACGATTGATTGCCCAATTTCAAGGCAATGCGACCTTCACCAAAAACAACCTTTGTCATCCCAAGAACGCCCGAATAAAATTCAGCTGACGCATCAACATCCCTCACTGTGAGAACAATGTGAGCAATTTGCTCAACGTGCATTCTTTTTCAACTTAAGGAATGAAAGCTAAAAGACTCCGAGACATTTTAGTGGTAATGGTAGCTGTGACACCATCACCACTAAAATATTTTTCAGTTCTTATGACATGTCGATTCCTAAGAACGATTGGTTTGGAGACATAGATGACTCGATTGCCTCAATAACTTGACGATAGGCTATTCAGTCGCTACCCATCACGACTTGGCAAAGTTCTCGAAGTTTTTTTGTTTTAAGAAGAAAAAAGAGACTTAGGCAGGCATCATGACCTCCACAACTTGTTCAACAGATTGCCCTTGAGCAAAGAGCGAGTGACACAACTGCACCAGAGGATGGAA
>JBCCWF010000226.1:0-10116 GCA_039194035.1 Cyanobacteria bacterium P01_E01_bin.6
AGAATGTTTATTCCTAATTGGTTGATTTATTAAATCTGTGTATCATCATGTTTGGGTGAGTAAAATAGATTTTTCGGCAAACTCATGTTGTGTTATTGAAAGGTCCTGAAGAAACAGCACGATGTAACAGGCTTTATTATCGTGAACTCTATTAAGTACCGGACGTAATTAAAGCCAAACCCCCAAATACTATGCCGCCTGCACAGCGGGCGACACAGTATTTGGAAAGTTACGTTTATGTATGGTTAGCTACTTATCTTCCTGCTAAGGCCAAGTCACGTTATCTCCAATAGCCAATAGGGAAGCTTGCGAGTCGCTATACTCGATGGAGATAGAGGAGAATTAAAAGCATTCTAGGAAACTGCCGATACAGGGCAGTAACATGTACAGGGTTGCACGCAGCTGTTGAACGTGGTTGTCAGGCTTAAGTATTTGATGTCGTTGATAAATACTTATGTTTGGGAATTCTGGACTCAGGGGTAGAAACAATTAACTGTAACTTTGCTCTCAAATCGACAACCTTGGGTGGTTTTTGCGATCGCCCCAAAAGACATTATGTTTGATCCCGAAGAGATTACGATTTTAATTGTTGATGATAACCCGACCAACATTCGGGTCTTGCTCGATTTTCTTGAATACTCTGGGTTTAAGTTGGCGATCGCCAAAAATGCTGAAAGTGCTTTTGCAAAAGCAGAGCGAATTTCGCCTGACCTCATCATTCTAGACATCATGATGCCAGATGTTGACGGCTTTGAAGCCTGTCAACACCTGAAAAAGAATCCTAAAACAGCTGAGATTCCAATTATTTTCATGACAGCTCGTGTTGACGAAGTTGACAAGGTGAAGGGCCTAAAGTTGGGAGCCGTTGATTACATTACAAAACCACTCCACAACGAAGAAGTGTTAGCGCGAATCAACGTTCACTTATCGCTGCGATATACTCAGACTCTTCTTATGGCAGAAGTTGCTGAACGACGACAGGCTGAGGCTAAACTGCAAAACACTCTAGATGAATTGAAGAAAACGCAACTAAAACTTATTCAAGCTGCGAAAATGTCCAGCCTTGGCCAAGTCTTGGCGGGTATTGCGCATGAAATCAATAACCCAACGAATTTTATTTATGGCAACATTGAGTACGCTAAGAATTATATTCAGCAGCTACTCGACCTTGTCATGCTTTACAAGAAGCATTACCCAAGTCCGGTATTAGAAATTCAAGATTTTGCCGAAGAGCTTGATTTAGACTTCTTGATTTCTGATCTGCCTGGTTTACTTGAGTCCATGACAATTGGAGCCACCAGAATTCGAGATATTGTGACAAGTTTAAAGAATTTTTCTCGTCAGGGAGAAGAAGGGACAAAGCTCGCCGACTTACATGTAGGAATTGATAACACGATCAAAATACTGTCTCACCGCCTAGCAGAGAGTTCAAGAAAAGGACACCAGATTCAACTAGTCCGAAACTATGGAAAATCTCATCAAGTTGAATGCTATGCAAATCAGCTGAACCAAGTGTTTATGAACATTCTTGTGAATGCGATTGACGCTCTTGATTCTCATCTAGGGAAAACGAATGGATCGTCTTCGCATGTGCCTGCTGGCAAAATTACGATATTGACTGAACTATCCAGTTCAGGCTGGGTGACAATACAAATTTCTGATAATGGTCCCGGCATCCCCGATGCGATCAAAGCTCAACTTTTTGACCCCTTTTTCACCACTAAGCCGGTAGGCAGTGGTACTGGTCTAGGGTTATCGATTAGCTATCAAATCATTGTAAAACAGCATCAGGGAAGCATCGAGTGCTTGTCGTCTCCAGATAAAGGGACAACGTTTGTCATCAAAATTCCCTCTCGTCAAACGCTGTCTCTGGTTACTGAAACCTAAGGGACTTGCTAGAAAATAAAATTCTATGTGGTTAGTGATTCGAATGGTTACTTATGCGAAGCATCATCGGATTTTAATGTAATCTCCGCCGCTGCTAAAGGCTCTGCATCGGGATCGCGCCAAAAGACGATCTCATCATTCAACACCTGAAGGGTGCTGCCAGGATAGTAGAAATCGAGAATGCGATCGCTCGGCCAGCCTAATTCCCCAAGATTATAGGCTCCGGTTTGGCTCATGCCAACTCCATGACCAAATCCGCCACCTACAAACGCATATCCCTTGAGGACTTGAGCAGGCGCGGGAAGAACGTCATCAATTGCAGGGGGGAGATCAAATTCATCTTCTGTCTCTGTTGTATCACTGACGGTGGCTGATTCTTCAAGAGCAGGAACAGGAAACGGAGAGGGTGGGACCTCTTCATACATGGGCTCGAGATAGAACAAGGTGCTCCGAGGAGGGTAGAGGGCGCGAATGACCTCATCCTTCTTCAACTCAATCACGCCTAGATCTGTTGTTACCGCCAATTTTTGAACCCGTCCAGAGTCCGCACGTTCGATGACTTCGAGCTTCTCAACCTTCTGGATATTCGCCAACGGATGCTGAATAACGTCGAGATAGGTTTTCATGTCGGCTGTCAAGCTCTCAAGCGTTCCCTCTCGCTGCCATCGAAAGGCATCCCATCCATCTTCGTTAAATCCAGTATCTAGATTCATAAACGCTTGGAAATTCTCCTCATTGGAGAGTGGCCGATTAGCCAAATCCCATAGGTTTTGGACGGAGTCGACAACGGCAGTGAGGTAAGGACGGTCGGGGCCATTCCATACGTCACTAAAGGGTGATGTAATGCCTCCTGTTGTTGATGAATAAAGGGCATCTACCAATTCGTTGTCGTAGGTCAATACTTTGCCACGGGTCATCGCGATCGCCCGATCCGTCACATCTGCTGCTCCCCCTAAGCCCCAATAGACCTGGCATTGGGTATCGGCACATAGCTCGTATCCATCAATTTCAAATCGTCTCAAATTTCGCAGCGCATAGGTTCGAGCTAATATTGCCTGAGCCTCAATGGTCGTCCGAGGCGCGGCTAATCCAATTTCATGGGGAACCACGCCACGAAGATAGGTTTCAATGGGAACCTCATTCACCAGAGTGTAGGTACCATAAGAATTGGACTGAAACCGCATCTCACCACCATAAAAGCGGCGTTCTTGCTCATTGCCATCAACGCGAATCCGATTGTTGCTGCTGGAAATTTCGAAGCGATCGCGATGATATCGAAATCCATTTGCCGTAAAGGAAACCTTTGGGCGACTGCGTAGCGTCTTCGTGTCGATGAATGCTGCTTGTGCCCCGTTTGCCTGAATATTATGAAGCAAGAGGCGACGTAATAACGGACTGTGATAAACATCTCGTTTTGCCCATACTTGCCACGATTGAGGCTGGGCAACTTCAACCTCAATGCCTTTCGATCGCCAATACGCTGCGCTATCTTCTGCACTCTCAAAGCTGCGGTGATTACTCAACACAACCCGTTCAACCACATCAGGTTCTGACAGTGGTTCCATCACCACGTCAATGGTCAGATTCGAGGCTTCAATAGATTGCTCTTGCCCGCCTGTTACAAAGTCAACCGTGAGCCGATTACCGGCGATCGCCTCAAGGCTAAGAGAATCAGTTGCTTCGTCGCCAAACCGCTGCACAATGCCCACATCAATGACGGGATCGGGAATGGATTGGGCGATTCGAAATGCCTTCTCTTGTTCATTGGTGCCAAGGCCTTGTGCCATTGCTGGAGGAAGCATCATTCCCAAAAAGCTGGCGGTAAGGCCGATGACCACAGAGGGTGTCATCCACTTCCTGCTCAATAAAATGTTGGGCAATAGGGTTTGAACGTGTGCTTGTGACGATCTGGGATGAGACTGTCTATCCACCGTGTTCTTCTCCAAGGCAATATTACCGCCAATGTTAGCTCAGTTCTTTAAAGATGGGGGTTCCCAATCAAAGGTTGCAGCCCATTCACATCTTTATAACGTTGGATGGCTGATGCATGATACGGGACTTGTAAGACAATAAAGTACCAACCAAGGTGTGGCGGGCTGCGCCCACCACACCTTGGTTTTGGTATCTTTTTTACGTGCAGATCCCTAAGTACCTGAACGTCATTAAAACCAAAATCCCAAATCCTGTGCCGCTCGCGCAGCGGGCGGCACAGGATTTGGAAGGGTACGTTTACTGATGGCTTGCTACTTATTTTGAGTATGAATTGTGGGGCGCTTTGCACCCTACAATCCCGCTAAATGTTCCCCAGCTGTGTAAACCCACTCTCAGCAACATTGCTGTTGCCGCTTGAAGATTTCATCAAGCGGCATGAGAAATTTGGTTAGAATCTCGGATTGAGGTCAAGTCGTCTGCAAGACACCATCGACGAGTTGATTCCCTCAAACGACTAAACCTCATGATTAATCCACGTCGCACGCTGTTATTCTCTAGTGGGATTGCTTCTGTCGCCATGATGATGGCCTCTCCGGGGCAAGCATTAACATTGGCTGGACAAGCAAGCGGAGCATGGGGAACACCCCTCTCTAACGAAAGTACCCCCCGCTTCACAGGTGTTGATGGCTCATCGTTTACCTGGGGAATTCCGACGACAGCAGGCAGAGAAGCCAATCAGCTTGTCTTTCAGGGGAATGAATTCACCACAGAAACGAACGCATTATTCAAGATCGGTGACCTGACTTACTTTAACGGAACAATTCTCTCAAATACTGGTATCCAGTCTGTTCCGCTCAACTTTGAGTTGGCATTTGACGATGCAGAAGTGCGCAGCCAGGTCTTCAGCATTAATTTCGATATTCTTACGACACCAAATGTGGGAACTCCAGATGACAATGCTGATGCCATTATTCCTACAGCGCTAATCAGCGAACAGTCATTCTCGTCCAATGGCCTGGACTATACGTTTAATTTGGTTGGCTTTAGTCAGGATGAAGGGCTAACAACCACGGAAGAATTTCGAGTGCTGGAAGAAGCACGGACAACTGCATCCCTGTTTGGGCGCATCATTCCTGTGCCTCTATCAGCATCAGAAGATACTAGCCGGATTCCTGAGCCACGGGCGATCGCCGGCCTCAGCATTCTTGCTGCTGTCTTTGGGATGGCGCGGGACAGCAGAAAAAATCGGAACATCAGTCAACGCAATAGCGATACTGATTAATCCGTCGCGCTCCCAATGAAACGCGACATTAAACATGACGGTGCAACCTTCTCAACGCGGCGATTAAACGCGGCTTTGTAATTCGTCGAGTCGGGCCAGCAATTCTTGGCTGTGAATCACGGGTCGAACCTTTAGATAGATATCGCGCAATATCCCGTCAGGATCGATCACATATGTATGGCGTAACGATGCAATGCCCAGCCACGATCCATAGGCTTTGCTGACTGTTCCATCTTCATCTGCAAGAAGTGGAAATCTCAAGCCTTCTGAGTCACAGAACTCAGCGTGAGAATCAACATCATCTGCACTGACTCCAATGACTTGAGTATTACGAGTCTGAAATTCAGCCAAGTCCCGTTGGAACCGCTGAGCTTCTAAGGTACATCCTGGAGTGAAATCTCGTGGATAAAAGTATAGGACGACCCACTGACCTTGGTAATCGCTGAGCGAAATATCACCATCTCCTGTGTTCGTTGGGAGCGTAAATTGTGGTGCACGTTCATTTAACGGAGGTTGAGGTCCGCCCATCGCATCAGCTGTCGGTATTCCGATCCCCCAGGTCAGCCCAATGATGAGCAGACAGGCCATCACACATTGATTGAGTTTCGCGAATAAATGTCGAGTCGTCCTCATAGGTCTCCCATGATGTGAATTAGCCGTGACGAGAGCTAAAATTTTTAGACTCTCAATTCACATCAAGAAATGTAACATTTCTGAGTTATTTTTTCAGCGTCACGACTTGGCAAAGTTCGCAGATTTATAACGAAGAAATGAGCGATTGAGGCCCGCGCCGCGGGCCTCAATCGCTCATTTCTTTGTAACCTCTATCAAATCATGCAGCGTGAGGAAAAGAACGCCCCTCTAATCCCTTAGTATGTCGATGACTCTTGAGAATGGCTTTGGAGGGGCTTTGGCAAATACGTAAGCACCCGATCAATCTGCGTAAATAACTCTTGCTCTGAATGAGAATTGTCTAACACAACGTCAGCACGCTGGATCTTCCGCTCAATCGGCATTTGACTATCGATTCGATCCTGTACCTGTGCTCGATTTAGCTGATAGCTGACATCCCTGCCCTGCATTGATCGCTCAAGCAATCGTCCAATCTGCTGCTCTAATGGACAGCAAACAACCCAAATTTCATTGACGAGGTCTGTCATTCGGGCTTCGAACAAAAGAGGAACCACCAGCACAACGATGGGTTGTGCTGTGATGGTTGGACTTTGGAGGTCTTGTTCAAGGCGATCGCGCACGAGTGGATGAATCTGCTGCTCTAGCCAATGTCGCTCAGGCAAGCTCCGAAACACAATATTTCCCAATCGCATTCGATCCAGTTGACCATCGGGCAACAGTACCGTTGCCCCATATCGCTCAGCGATTTTGTTCAGCACAGGAGAACCCGGCACAACCACCTCTCGTGCAATGACATCTGCATCTAAGACTGGAATCCCACACTGTTTTGCGAGGTAAGTGGAGACGGTTGTTTTTCCCATCCCAATGCCACCGGTTAAACCGACGATGCGTTGATGCTGCTGGTTATTCGCTGGTAGAGTCTGTTCTACGTCTATCATGGGTATTTATCTAAACGTGCACTGCCCAATCCACAAGGGCTGAGGTTAGCCCGTCTAATGTGTATTGTTGAGCTTCGATATCGACTCGTCCTAAGAGTTGGTAACACGTCTGTGACGTTTGGGGGCCAATTGAAGCAATTTGAAACTGCGTTGCAAGCACGTCTAACTGTCTTAGTACATTAACCTGAGCTGATTGTGCAATGAGTTGGCAAAAGTATCGGACTGTTTTAGAACTTGCGAACGTCACAACATCAATTTTTCCCTGCTGAAGAGCATCCAGTGCCGGGGGGGCGATCGCCCTTGGGCAGCACGATTGATAGGCTGGAACCTCAATTACGGCGGCTCCTTTTGTGGTGAGTTCGTTGACCAAAACCTCACGACCACCACTCTCAACTCGGGGAAATAAAATCTTTAGATTTGGAAGCTTCTCGTGATCAGGAAAATGACTCACGAGAGAATCCGCAACATAGTCTGGAGGAATAAAGTGAGGGTGAATGTCCATCTGTTCAAGACATGCCGCTGTTTTTCGACCAACCACGGCAATCTTAAGATGCTCAAGGTCATGAACGGTATGCCCTAACTCGGACAGACGCTGAAAGAAGTAATTCACCCCATTGGCAGAGGTCAGAATGAGCCAATCAATATCTGCCATTTGGGCGATCGCCCGATCAAATGCATCCCAGCTCGACGGGGGTCGGATTTCTAACGCTGGCATTTCGATGATGGTAGCGCCTACTTGGCGAAGCAACTGACCAAACTGACTGGATTGTTCAGCCGCACGGGTGACTAGGATGGTCTTGCCAAGCAACGGCAATTTTGATGTTGAAACACTCATGGTTCGCCCATTCGTATTAATAGCGAAGCTAAAACTCACCTATTTTTCGTATTTTGGCGGTTGTTCCCCGCCTCCTGCGGAGGACAAGCACGCAATTTAAACAGCTAACAGCTTACCTCTCTCGCCACGTATTGAGGAGGCAAGGTGGATCATAACGTGTTTGGAGCAACATAGGGCATCAGCCCGACAACTTCTCCAATGACCATGACGGCTGGCGAGAGCGCCTGACGAGATGTCTGAGTCACAATTGTTTCTAAGGTTCCAGTCCAGGTTCGTTGTTGTGGATGCCCTGCCCACTGAATAATCGCAATGGGGGTTTTGGGCGATCGCCCTCGTTCCAGCAAGGCCATGACAATGATGTCCAGATGTCGTGTTCCCATCAAAATCACGACCGTATCCATTTGTGCCAGGGCATCCCAATTCAACGCATCCGGTTGGTGCGCACTCACCACGCTAAAGCCTTGACTCAACACTGGATCTGTCAGGGGAATGCCAGCCAGCAGGGGAGCTGCTAGTGCTGAAGACAGTCCTGGAACCACCTCATAAGAACAGCCTGCTATTCGTAATGCCTCAATTTCCGCCATGCAGCGGCCAAAGATAAACGGATCGCCGCTTTTTAACCGCACGATGCGCTTATGCTGTTGGCAATAAGTGACGAGAATTTTATTAATCTCTTGCTGAGGTACGCTGGGCTTCCCGCCTCGTTTGCCAACATCAATTTGGACGCAGGGATCAGCGACAAGAGTTAATAGATCGTTATCAATGAGTGCATCATAGACAACGACCTCACAGGTTTGAAGCAACCGAAAGGCTCGCACCGTTAAGTACTCAATAGAGCCAGGCCCTGCTCCAACTAAATAGACAATGCCACGGGTTTCCGTTGAACTGTGAGGTGCCATACAACCTTTGGCTAAAACCTACGATATCGACTTAAGTCTGTTCACTCCGGTTTCAGACGCAGCGGAATGGACATCACATAGATTAGACTACTGGACAACATTCCTGGCAGCACCTCGTAGACATCGTTTGAGAAGTGGAGGCCAACCCGCCAAACGAGCGCTGTTGTAATCCCGACGATCATCATCACGATTGCGACCGGAGCGGTTAACGGTAATTGCATGACCCGGACGACCATGACAGGCCCCAAGCTAGCCGCAAGAGCAGCCCATGAAAAGGTCACCAACACAAATACGTTATTGGTACTCACTAACGCCATCAGTAAAATGATGCCGATGGTTGCCAGCGTACCAAGCTTTGCTCCCGCATAGGATGCAGTCGATTTAGGCAATAGGTCTTGGGTGAGAGCAGAAGAACACGATAAAATCTGGGCATCGGCGGTAGAAATCGTTGCCGAGAAGAGGCCGACCAACACAAGACCGACCAGAATTGCAGGGAGCAATGAAACGGCTAGCTCTGGCAATGCAAGTTCTGCATCGGCGATCGCCCCTAAATCAGGTAGCAGCACTCGTGCCGTCAGTCCTACTACAGTCGCAGCAATCGAGAAAATTGCATTGAACAGCACATAGACATTGCGTGCCTTATATATTTGATCTGCTGAATCAATTGCCATGGCACGCACCATAATGTGAGGCTGTCCAACCACCCCAAATCCTGCCACGGTCCAAGCAATCACAAAAGGCCAGAATCCGAACCGTAACTCCGCTGGGGTCAAATCTATTAGCGTTGGGCTGATGAGGTTTAGGCTCTCCCACAATGCATGGAATCCACCACAAGCGGCGATCGCCACCCCGGATAACATCAGCATTGATACCATCATCAAAATCGATTGCACGGACCCAACCCAAATCGAGGCTCGAATGCCTCCAGAAACACAGTAAACCGCAACGACGGCCGCTCCAAACACGATGCCAATCCAGGCATCCCATCCAAACAAAACACTCAAAGCTTTGCTTCCAGCCTGAAGTTGTGCCGCTGCATAGGTGCCCAAAAAAAACAAGGTAATGACAGCAGAGATTATGGAAATCCATCGTCCACCATCATCGTCATGGCCTAGAAACGCGGATATTGTTTCTGAATTAACATCTTCTGACACTTCACGCAGGCGTCGATGCACCGACAGCCATGCAATAAAATCCCCAACGATATACCCCACCGTTAGCCAGACTGCTGATATGCCAACCTGATAGGTGAAGCCAATTAATCCAATAAACATAAACCCGCTGTTTCCCGTGGCAACGGCTGACAGAGCCATCAACCAAGGATTAACACTCCGCCCAGCAAGTAAATAATCTTCGGTAGTGTCCTGCCGACGACTGCCAGAGTAAATACCAACACCAATAAAGAGAGCAATGAATGTAATAAATGTGATCGAAATGGATGCTTGAGCTGTCATGAAATATCGAGGGTTGACGCCATCGCTTTTAATATTTCTTCATGCTACAACCCTTAAAGCTCACGACCAATCGTGAGGCACTACGAGCAAGCTAATCAGATAAGGAATAAAACTTAGTAATTGCTCAACCGGGTTGACCAGCGACGATGAGTGGAAGAAGATGGTAGGCTTTTTGCATGACAGCACTACCGCCCCTGGATGGACTGAGTCACGAAGAGAAGGATGCTCTCATTCAAGAGCTGTGGAACGACCTGCA
>JBCCWF010000227.1:0-10094 GCA_039194035.1 Cyanobacteria bacterium P01_E01_bin.6
CCCCCCCCCCCCCCCCCCTCTTCTCTGGGATTTTATTTCTTTGCTCATCCCTTGCTAGACTTCTATCGCCCTTATTCTAGAGCGCGATAGGAATCGCCAACCCAGGGCACTTGGGTCAGATCTTCAAAGGAAACTGATCGCTGTTCGTCTAACTCTTTGATCCGTTGCTTTTCAGCATAGATTTGCTGTTGATATTGGCGACATAGATCCGGGGCGGAGGTTACATCTGTTTCTGCCCACAGCTTGCGAAAATGCTGATAGCGCTTCTCACACATCACCCGTTCGAGACAATCAGTTGCCGCTTGAATCACAATCGGTGCGCGCAAAACGTCTCGCCTTGCTTTTTCATCCAGTTGAAACAGATAAATGACCTGATTGAGTTGCTCAGGCCATTCTGCCAAATCATCCTGGAGCTGATCGCTGAGCGCCTGAGAGGAGGAATGCTCAGATGTAATATGGTCAGCGTTGTGATGGTCAATAGAAGGGATGGATCGTAACTCAGAGTGCTCTTGGTCGCGAGTCTGGTGGGGCGTCTTATCCAGCGATTTATCGTGTTCATCTCGATCCAAAATTTTTCGCCACAGAAATCGGTGATGAGACAAGCTGAACTGTAGGTCTCGCTCCTCTAATGCATCGATGATATCCGCTCGGGCATCGGGCGCGTGGAGGTAGAGCCGCAACAGAACTGATTCTGCCGATTCAAGCGTGCTGTGAGATAAGGTCGGAACCACCGTTCGAGGCATTTCTGCCCCGTCGGGCGATCGCCGTCGTTGGCGACGAACTTGGGCGAGTAAATTTTCAGCCAGTAGAGGCACCAGGCGACTATCCCCCTGGCTTAATAGCTCTGCACAATGACGCACATAGTGGGTCCGGGTCGTGGCATTGCTGATATTCCCCAAGAAGGTGACGAGTTGCTGGGTGACCTGATGGTTATCGCCAGCTTGACTGAGGTCTTTTCCGGCAAGGGTTAGCTGAATTTGCCAGTCAAGCCACAGGGGTGCCTCCTGCATCAGGGTGCGATAGGCGTCTGCCGAGTGGTTTCTTAGAAACTCATCGGGATCCTTGCCGTCGGGAATGGTCAGTACTCGAAGCTGCAGATCACCCCGATACGCCAAATCCGTGACTTCGCCAATGGCTCGTTCAGCGGCCTTTGTCCCCGCCGCATCAGCATCAAAATTGAGAATAATTTGTTTAGACTCGGTGTAGCGCAGCAACTGCTTCACTTGGCCTTTATTCAATGCTGTGCCGAGTGATGCGACCGCATTTGGCATGCCTGCTGCGTGGAGAGCTATCACATCAAAATAGCCCTCGACCACCACTGCACAGTCGTGTTTGGCGATCGCCGTTCGCGCCTTGTCCAACCCAAATAGAGTCTTGCCTTTGTCGAACAAATCCGTATCGGGGGAGTTGAGGTATTTGGGTTTGTCCTCGCCCAGGGCCCGCCCTCCGAAGCCAATCACGCGCCCTTGTAAATCGTGAATGGGAATCATCAGGCGATCGCGAAAACGGTCATAGTAGCCATTTTTTTCTTTTCGTGGAACAATCAGACCTGCTTTTTCAACCAGCTGAACAGGGTAGTGTTTTTGCTCAACAAGATAGCCATAGAGGGTTTGCCACCCTCCGGGGGCATAGCCGAGCTGAAATTTTTGAATGGTCTCTTCTTGAAAACCACGGTTCGTTAAGTAGGTGAGTGCCGCGGCACCATCAGACTGGTGCAACGCATGCTCATAGAATCGAGCCGTTAAGGCTGTGATTTCGTAGAGTTGTTCCCGTAGTGAGAGCTGTCGCTGGAATTCTTGTCGATTCGTGGGTTCGAGGGTCTGGACAGAGACCTGATAGCGTCGGGCAAGGTCAAGCACCACATCACTAAATGACCGTTTGCCCAATTCCATCAAAAACTTGATGGAATTGCCGCCTGCCCCACAGCTAAAGCAGTAGTAAAACTGTTTGCCTGGACTCACGCTAAAACTTGGGGATTTATCGTCGTGGAAGGGGCACAGCCCTACAAAATCTTTGCCTTGTTTGCGCAAGACCACGTGCTCAGACACAACATCAACAATGTCGGCCCGATCTTTGACCTGATCGATGGTGTCGGGATGGAGGCGAGGAGTTTTCATCGGTGATGAACACAAGGGGCGGATATGAATGACGTCGTCAGCCTATTCGATTCGGTCGCGAATATTCGACTGATGATTCATAAGTTTATACTAACGGCTTGGGGAATGTACCGTTCCTGTTCTTCATCATATCAAGCGTTGAAACGTTGGAGATGGGATCAGCCACGCTAAGGGTAGCGTTTAGTTCATTGTGAACATCACGCACCCCATACTCAGAATGACGTCCCTCTCTTCCCACGTCGCTAGCCCTTATTAAACATGCCCTTCCAAATCCCGTATCACCCGCTGAGCGGGCGGCACGGGATTTGGGGTTTTGATTTTAATGACGTCCAAGATACGTCATGATCCCGGTTCACCCCTTGCGCAACCTGTTCAACCAACCATGGTGCAGGAATTTAGATTTATGAAGGAAATCGGCGATCGCCCGGTGTTTGTAAGCACAATCCGCGAAATTGAGGTTTAATTTCCATGAGGTCGGCCTCCTTACGTATTGATTAGGACGAAATAAACAGCTCATGGGACGGATTTTTATTTCTGCGGGTCACGATATTCGTGAGAGCAGCAACTCGGATCAGGGTGTAGCGATTGGTGTCATGACTGAAGCTGCAGAAATGATTGCACTCCGGGATGTTTTGGCGGTTGAACTGCGATCGCGCGATCGCGCCCATGACTTTGAGGTGTTTGCGGTTCCCGATGAGCTGAGCCTCTCCCAAACGATCCAGTGGATTAATGCCCGATCGCAACCAGGCGACGTTGCCCTTGAACTGCACGCGGATGCCTTTACGGATCCAGACATGAAAGGAGCTGCTGTCTACTACATCGCTCAAAATGATGAACGCCGCAATCATGCTGAGCTGATACTGCTGGCATTACTGCGTCGGGTGCCTCGACTGTCTACCCTGGGGGCACGTCCTGATACCGAGACTCAGGTCGGCCAAATGCCCTTCTGTCGGCACATTGCCATTCCGTCTCTGTATCTCCATGTCGGCTGTCTCAGCAATAGTAAAGACCGGGCGTTATTGCAGATCCATCGACGAGATATTGCCTTAGGCATTGCCGATGGTCTGTCCTCCTGGAGCCGACTCGTCGCGACTAGCGCCGCTCCCGGTGAGCAGGCCACATACCCCACCATCCAAATTAACCTGAACGGTGGACGATACGAAGAGTCCGGCATTGTGGTAAACGGCAATGCCTACATTCCCACTGACCTCATTGATCGCATGGGGGTGTCCATTGACCTCATGGCATTCGTCAACCGAATTCGACACCGCAACATTGTGTATCTCAAAGCCATTGATTTACGCAACCATGGCCTTTGTGTTGACTTCGATTCGACTACTCGTACCGTGACCGTGCGATCGCCCATCGCGATCTGTCCAGGAGATTTCGACGCCATTACGGGGCGAGGCAAAACGTCCGATGTCCATCTCATTATGTTCTTGACATCCAACCATGAGCGAGCGCTGGATAAATTCCCTGATTTGCCCAAGTTTTATCGTGAGGAAGCGGCCATTGAGGGCATTAATCACGACATTGCTTTCTGCCAAATGTGTTTAGAAACCGGGTTCTTGCGCTTTGGTGGCGATGTGAAATTTGAGCAGCATAACTTCGCGGGGCTAGGAGCCGTTGGAGGGGGCATTGAAGGCGCTCATTTTCGCAGTCCCCGGCTGGGCGTTCGAGCCCACATTCAGCACCTCAAGGCCTACGCCAGTCAAGCACCATTAGTGCAAGAATTGATCGACCCTCGATTTCGCTTCGTCACACGGGGCATTGCTCCCCTTGTGGATCAGCTCTCAGGGCGATGGGCAGCAGACTTGGAATATGGCAAAAAAATCCTGGCCCTACTCCGACGCCTCTATGAACTCGCCGAGCTGATGTAAGAGACACTGGATTGGCTCGCCTCTCCGTCGTGTGACGTCGTGTTTTCTTCAAAGGGTATAGGTAAACCCATCCACCAGTGCCCCAGGCACCCACATGCCGCCCAGCTCTCGGTTTCCATAGCTGCCCACGTCAGGAATAAACTCCTGAAAATCAGTAAGGGTAAGCAAATTCTCTCCCAAAAACTGGTAGAGACTCTCATCAAATCGTAGGTTCTCGATCGGTGCAATGAGTTCACCGTGCTCTACCCAAAAACAGGCGTAGCGCGTCATCCCGGTAATCCGTCCGTTGGGGCGATCGCTCCAATTCAGGTAGTGCAGGTTCGAGAGATACAGTCCTGTGTCGAGAGATTTGAGAATATCCTCACGACAGAGCGCACCGGGTGAGACTTCGGGCGATCGCAGCCCTTCCCATTGGCTGGCACCGTTGGCAGTTTTTCCATATTCTTTCGCGGTGCGCGAGCTGATCAGCGTATTGACCAACTGCCCCCCATGAATCAGCGGCAACTGAACGGGAGCCACCTCTCCAAGATTGTTAAACCGAGGCACCAGCCCATGACCAAAATTTTCGCTGAGGTTGAACTGAGCCGACAACGATTTGTCTCCGCTGCGAAGCGGGCCAAGCGCACTCCCACCGCGCTGTAGCGATGCTTCACTGACTGCGCCCCAGGAGAACATGCTGATCAGATCGGCAACCGCTGCCGGAGCCAGATAGGTGCGATAGTTCCCTTTGGTAATGGCTTTGGCTGGAATAGATAGCCGTTCAAGCTGAAGCTTTGATTCGTTGAGCTTAGCAGCATAGGCCTCACCATCCCATCGATCGCCCGCAAATGTTCCTTTAACGGCTTTCCCATCCTCAGTGAACAGGGAATAGTCGAGGGTGAACGAATCCGTACAAAACCAATGACGTTGTCCGACTGAATCTGCATAGGCGCGAATCGAGACGCCTCCCGCATAGAGTCCAGCAAAATCCAGTCCAGCAACCACAGGCAAAATGGTCGCAACCGCTTGGTCGTGGGCCAAAAGGGAGCCCGCATGAACATCGTGACTGGTTGCGTTGCCAGAGGGCATCACCTGATACGGGTCTTCTGGCAGCAGGGGAATGTCGCGCCGCAAGTCATCCAGCGCCACCTGGGCGGTCGTGCGATCGCGCTCCCAATTCCCGGTCATGGGCATTTCATAAAAGGTGGTGCGATCGCCCGCCATCAGGGTCAGCGTCAATTCACCATCCTGCACAACGCCGGTTTGACGCACCTTGGCTCGGTTAAAACGCGTAAACTGACTCTGCTCAGCCATCAAACTAAGGGAAATAGTCTCGTCAGAGTGGGTCTGGTCAACGATATAGTCAGCCAGTTGCGAGAAGGTCTCCTCCAATTGGGTTGAGAATTGGAGTGTTTCAGCAGATCCTCCATTCATCACATCGGTATCAATGACTCCGGTCATACTGCCCCTCCAAACACATCAATATTCTCAAATACACACACAGGAGACCCGTGACCCACCCGAATGATTTGGTTTGGCTCACCCTTGCCGCAGAATGGGGTTCCGTACATCTGCCACGATTCGTCATTCCCAACATGGGTCAAACGATGCCAAAACTCAGGCGTGGTTGACCGATAGTTAGGATTTTTCACTGTTTTCGTCAATGCCCCGTTTTCAATTAGCTTGGCGTATTCACAGCCGAACTGGAATTTATGGCGCTGGTCATCAATGGACCATGAGCGGTTTGCCTCCATATAGATACCGCGTTCGACCCCAGCAATCATCTGCTCAAACGACTCGGTGCCCGGTTCTAGATTAATGTTTGCCATCCGATCAATGGGGGGACGATTCCACGATGTCGCCCGTGCACAGGCCACGCCATCGACCTCCAGCCGAGTCTGGCTTTCCAAGCTACCAAGTCCTCGCTGCAAGACCCCGTCTTTGACCAAATATTCCTTTGTGGCGATCGCCCCCGTATCGTCGAACCCATAGCTGGCGAATTCCCCTGTCACTGTGGGATCAAAGGTGATGTTCATCAGGGGTGAGCCGTAAGACAAGGTGCCAAAATCAGCTGGTTTAACAAAGCTGCCGCCTGCATAGTTCCGCTCATCCCCGAGAATCCGATCCAGCTCTAGCGGATGGCCGACGCTTTCATGAATTTGCAGCATCATTTGATCCGGAGCCAACACCAGAGTTGTACTCTCGGTGGGGCAATCTTCGGCAGTCAACAATTCCACTGCTTCTTCGCCCACGCGCTTGGCTTCTGCCCACAAATCCAGCGATGGAAAGAGTTCCCACCCTCCCTGATAGCAATGGGCGCGAGGTCCATTGTGCGATCGCGTTTGCACCACCGCCCCATCCTGAGCCGTCACGCCAAAGTGCGTTTGCACAAACAGAAACTTCTGATACACATCGGAGCCATTGCTGCTCACAAACCAGGTTTCGACCGTATTGTTGACGGCTGTGGCATTGGTTTGAACAATCCGTTCCGACACGTTCATGGTTTCGCAGAGACGCACCAAAACGTCGGTAATCTCACTAGACGTCAGGGCATCCATGGGTTTTCGCAGTGGCGACGCATAATGTCCAACGACTGTTGGGCGAACCGCAGGCGTCATCGCATGAATGGCCCATTGGCTCGCGGCTAAGGCCTGACCATAGGCGATCGCCGCCGCATCTTGAATGCTACTGATGTCCAACAAGTTCGTTGCGCCATAGCCAATTTGACCATTCACCATGGCCTCGACCATGACACCGTGATTGAGCGATCGCCCATTCACCTGGGGATGACCATCTCGCACCGATCGATAGTTGGCAGATCCCTTAACAACGCGAATGCCAAGCCATTCTGCGGGGATGTCGATGGTATTTAATATCGTTGCCAGTTCAGGAATCATCAATGTCCCCTCGTCATGATGCATGTATTTCGTAAGTGTGATAATGCAGAATTACCATTCCATTTAGTGTAACGACTCTGAAACAAGAACACGAGAAAGCGCAAAAAGGGGACATGCAACCGTGCCGCATGTCCCCTTTGATGATTTTTTGATGATTGTTGGAAATTGTCTTAAATCGTCCTTAAATCGTCGCCTATGCTCCTTTCGGAAGCTTGACTTGCTTCGCCATCATTTTGAACGGCGATAGGCTAGGGCCAGGACGACGACGGCCACCCGTCGTTCTGATGGTCAACAACCGATCCGGAGCAAACGTCACACTTTCAAAGGGCTTGCTGAAAGGCTTGCTTCCATTTTGTCCTGAGGATGAGGCCACGGCGGGCACGGCGGCGGCAGGCGTTGAGGCTGTGGCTGCAACGGGGTCTGGAGCAGGCGCTGATGGTGTCGCTGCAACGGGGTCTGGATCGACTGCAACCGAAGCCGATGGTTGTGCAGCGGGCGCTGCACTTGTTGTCTTAGCTGCGGGTGCCGCTGCGGGCGTTGGGGCAATATTCTGAGAATCATCGGCTTCCATGAAAAACTCAGACTTCTTGTTGAATCCCAATATCTTTGCGGGGAACGCCAAAAGAGCGCCAATGAACCCAAAAATTGCTCCGAAAATCTTGCCGATGAATCCCATGATCGCGATCGCTCCTAATGCCTACTTATAGCGCTGTGCGGGTTGTTAAGTCCGGTGATGTGGGGCGCGGCGCGCCCCACATCACCGCTTTTGTCCTTGACGAGGTTGCATACCGCTATAGTTATAGTTATATAGCGATTTGGCTGCACGTTTGAATTCAATTTTTAATAAATGCAGGGCAATCACCTCGGCCCTGTATGGTGCCACCAAGCTCATACGCTCGGCTCAGCCTTTAGCCGCCTCATTAGTCATTATTCAAAGCGCCTCTCATTTACGCAAGATTTCTTTACAGTTCTTTAATTTACGTTGACTTACCACGACACCACCGAGGAGCGATCGCTCCTCGGTGGTGTCGTGGTAAGTACTTGGACGTCATTAAAACCAAAACCCCCAATCCTGTGACGCCCGCTGCGCAGACGTCACAGGATTGGGAAGGTTACGTCTAAGTTATGGCTAGCGACTTATCGGTTCTCTACTCAGCCGATGACAATGACAGTGACAGTGGCGGTGACGGTGAATGGCCAGGACGTGGCGACAGAAGCAGCGAGGTCGAGTCGAAATTGCCCAGATTGAGCAGACAGTCCACCGTTTATTGGCTGCTGTGCAGGTCAGTGAGGCGAGTGGGTGGGGCGCATGTTCATTCCCCCTCACAGACGATTCACAGACGATTCAGCGGCCACGACTGCTCCAACGGGTTCCTAAACGGGTTCCTAAATTAGAGTCGTTAGAGCAAAATGTCAGTATGCCCACAACATATTGCCCCCCTGCCTCGCATGTCATTTGAAAACCACATTTTCATCAGCTACGCCCACATTGACAACCAAACGTTGACAGATGGTCAACAGGGCTGGATTTCGGAGTTTCACCATGCGCTGCAGGTGCGGCTAGCACAGCTACGGGGCGATCGCCCCAAAATTTGGCGCGACCAAAAGCTGACAGGCAGTGACTATTTTGGCGATGTCATTGTCAAGGAATTATCAAATGCGGCGCTGTTGCTATCGGTGTTTTCGCCACGCTATGTGAAATCGGAATGGTGTTTGCGAGAATTCAAGGAGTTTCAAAAAGCGGCAGGGGATCGCGGCGGTGTGCGGGTAGGAGACAAGTACCGCATTCTGAAAGTCGTTAAGACACCGGTAGAACGTGCCGAACAGCCTTCTGAAGTGCAGGACATCTTGGGCTACGAGTTTTTTCAGGAGGAGTCCACAGGTCGCCCCCGTGAGTTTGATCCAAAATATGGGGCTGAGGCAGAAATCAATTATTTTAAAAAGCTGGATGACCTAGCCTACGATGTCTGTCAGTTATTGAAGCTGTTAGAACACCCGGAGCAGATCCAGGCGATCGCCCCTGTCAATCAGCCATCGTCAGAGCTGTCTGCCATTTATCTGGCCGAGACCACCTATGACCTAAGAGACGCGCGCAGCAATATTCGGCGGGAGTTGCAACAGCGGGGCCATCGGGTGCTCCCTGATGAAGTATTACCCTATTCTCCCGAGTTTTCAGACGCGGTGATGGCGAATTTGGCTCAGTGTCGTCTGTCGATTCATCTGGTGGGCAGTCGCTATGGCATTGTGCCGGAGGGCGCGGAACAGTCGGTGGTGGAACTCCAGCATCAACTGGCCGTAACCTATTGTCAGCAGCAGGTAGACGCGTCGGTTTTGGTGTGGATGCCCGATGGACTGGAAGCTGAAGAACCCCGACAAGACGCATTTATTCGCCGGTTGCAGGATGGTGCAGAACTGCTGCAAACGTCTCTAGAAGATTTCAAGACCATCATTCAAGACACGCTGAACCCGACAGTACCCAAGCCCGTTGCGATTGAGTCGGGCGATCGCCCGACTCAAATTTACCTGGTGTGCGATCAGCGAGACGTGCAAGACTACGACGCCACCATTCAGCCCCTCGAAGATGCGTTGTGGGAGCAGGGGTTTGAGGTGATTCCTTCGGTGTTTGATGGAGATGAAGCGGAAGTGCGTCGCTATCACCACGACAGTTTGGTGGACTGTGATGCGGTGATGATTTATTGGAATGCAGGCAGCGAGGCGTGGTTGCGCACCAAGCTGCGCGAACTTCAGCAAGCTCCTGGGTTTGGGCGGACGGAACCGCTGCAGGCCAAGGCCATTTATATCAGTGGCGAACAATCGTCTGCGAAGCAGCGGTTTCGCACCCGAGAGGCCACGACCATCAAACAATTTGGTGCGTTTTCGCCTACGGATTTGAATCCATTCATCACGCAAATTCAGTCGAACAGGGGAGGGCGATCGGGATGATGGAATACCCGCACCCCCGAAGGGGCGAATGGCCATTCGCCCAATGCAATACCGATCCCATGGCCCATGGTGATTCCCAGCGCGATCGCCATGGTTGGGGCGATGCATGTCGGCAACGTTGGGGCGATGCATGTCGGCAATATTATTGGGGCAATGTATGTCGGCAACGTAGGGGGGATGGATGCCGGCAATAATATTTTGATAAAAAGAAATTTAGGGAGGCAGTAAAAGCCACAACAAACAACAGGAGAAACAACCCACACAAAACAAAGAAAAAC
>JBCCWF010000228.1:0-10074 GCA_039194035.1 Cyanobacteria bacterium P01_E01_bin.6
CCCCCCGCCCCTCTATTGGTTCTTTATTGGCAGAGCCCTTAGCACGGGCATTGTTTGTTCTAGAGATTCAAATTGCCATAACATTTGGAAACACAACGAATGCTTCCGCGATGAACCTGTTAGGCTGAAAAGCAATGTTTGAAACTCAGCAGTTGGTTTTCAATGCAATTTCAGATAGATCTGTCCGATGTTGTGTGGGTGGCTGCTTTAGGACATCACCTGTTCACTATCAGCACCAAACAACAGATGTAAGCGAAAGCTCACCTATTTTGGTCGTTGTCCCTCGCCGGATGTGGTAGACAACCCCGCAATTTAAGTAGCTAACAGCTTATTATTTTTGGTTTGACTCCCTTTGAATTTGAATGAAGAGTCTTTTTCAAGCGTTGTTCTAAATCTTTGTACTCATGCCTAGAACTCAGCGAAACGACAACTTTATCGATAAATCTTTTACGGTGATGGCTGACTTGATCCTCAAGCTTCTGCCGACCGAGCAGCAAGCAAAAGAGGCGTTTGCCTACTACCGCGATGGCATGTCTGCTCAGGCTGATGGAGAATATGCCGAAGCAATGGACAACTATAGAGAAGCCCTGAAACTAGAGGAAGATTCTTACGATCGCAGCTACATTCTCTACAACATGGGGCTTATTCACGCGAGCAATGGAGAGCATGATCAAGCGCTTGCCATTTACCATGAAGCAATCGAACTGAATCCTCGAATGCCACAGGCGTTGAATAATGTGGCAGTTATTCATCATTATCTTGGTGAGCGCGCAAAAGACGAAGGCAAAATAGAAGAGTCCGATGCTCATCTAGATCAGGCTGCAGAATATTGGGAGCGGGCCGTTCGCCTTGCCCCCAATAACTACATTGAGGCGCAAAACTGGCTTAAAACGACAGGCCGCTCAAAAATGGATGTATTCTTCTAGTAGGAATGAGCATGCTGTGGAGTGAGCAAGGCTCATCCCAACGTTCAGTACTAAACCCAAAGCAGATTGGGAATGGTAGCTTTCCCTGCGGGGAAACTACCGTTCTCAATTCAGGCGAGGTTTATCTTTCAGTAAACGCATTTCAGAATAGATTCTATGCTTGACCGCGAACAGGTTCATAAGGTTGCTACGCTTGCCCGCCTTGACCTCACAGAAGAAGAGGAAGAGCGGTTCACAACGCAGCTAGGCAGCATTCTTGACTATTTCGAGCAGTTGAATGAACTCGATACTGAAAATGTTCAGCCCACGGCTAGAGCGATTGACGTGAGCAATGTGACGCGCCAAGACGCTCTGGAACAATGGAAAGAGCGAGAAGCCATCTTAGAATGCGCACCTGATCGCGATGGTGATTTTTTCAAAGTGCCGAAGATTATGTGAAAGGTTGGATAGAGGAAGGGCGATCGCCCTTCCTCTCCCTTTGTTTGACTTCCTCTGAACTGAAAAGCTTCAGCTTGCGGTACAAATCAGCCATCGAGATTTGAACGTCCAGTGACTGGATTTCAATCACCGAACCTACCCAGTGGGTCAATTCTCACAGCGCCAGCCTCTGTATAGCGCTGTGCGGGTTGATTAAGTACAGTGATGTGGGGCGCGGTGCGCCCCACATCACCGCTTTTGTATTTGACGCGGTTGCATACCGCTATAAGTCCGATCTTTGCACCTCTAAGATATTGCTAGCCTGGCTTTGGGAACAACCATCCCATCGTTTTATTTACCATCTTGCGCAATATCCAACCAAAGATAAACTGAACGGGCTGCGTACTATTTTGCATGGGCGTTAGGTCAGTGTCTGATTGTTGTGCATATCGGCTTTCTTGTGCTGAGCGATCGGGATAGCGCTGGAGAGGTTTTCGATATCCTGTATTGCCCTCTGCGTGTTCCGTCGTTCCATAGCCCATTTTCGAGTAGGTCTGAAATTGACCGAGATGATGCCCAAATTGGTTGGCTTTCGCTAATTGGCGAGGGATGTGTTGCGATCGCCCGTCCTCATGGTTAGGAAGATTAGTGTTTGGGGCTAGCAGAGGTGTCCATTGGCCTGTCGTCTGCCCTGACTCTTTTGACACAGATTCTGAGATAGACCCGGTCTGAGATGGTGATGGCTTCGATGTATGAAGCTGCATATCCACTGCCTTACGACGAATGATGATGAAGCATGATGCCTCAGAAATGAAGCGATCGCGTTTGCATTCTTACTGATAAGTAGATGGCCATAATTAAACGTATTCTTCCAAATCTTGTGCCGCCCGCTGCGCGGGCGGCACCAGATTTGGGCTTTTGGTTTTAATTACGTCCAGGCATTTATTGCCTCCTGCATTCTAGCTGGGCGATCGCTTGGGATGTATTCGCCCTTTGGCTAATATTTCACGACGAGCACGCATCAGAAACAAGCTATCATCCAAACGGCTGACAGCATGCTGGAATAACTCCTAGCATGAAACGATAATGTTGAAAGCTGCAAATTAGCGCACCTCTAAAAAGACACTTCGGCGTCACGAAATATGTCTCTTCAAAACATCTAGACAAGTTAAACACTGTTTTATCATGATTCTCCAGTTATTCTGATACATATGGCTGATGAGCTATTTTTCAGAACCTCTTGGCCTAAGGTGCATTGACTACACTACGAACTCAATTGTCCAGTAGCGATTAAGGTGCTGCATCACGATTTTACGGCTTTGGAATAGGTTTGCACACGATCTGTGGGATTTCGTGTCAGAAGGGTTCGTAGTGCATGAAAAGATGGGTGGTCTTATTTTGTAAAGGACAGAGGAAAAAAGATCGGAAGCGGCGCTTCATTATCAGCAATGCCCCTAGGAATATCCGATTATTCTCCATCCTTTACAAAATAAGGCCGCTAAAAGATGTACTCAATTTGCCGAGGTGGGTAGGTGAAGACAATCGTCAACGTTATGAATAAGCAGACTAATACAATGACGTTATCTGGCTTCTGGCGGAAACTGAATTCGCTAAAACGACAGCGGCAGACATTGAATGAATCCTCCCGTAATCTCATCGCGCGGCTGATTATTGGCGGCACAACGCTGATTGTTGGGGTCTCCGCTTATTGGAGCTATCAAATTGTGCGAAATTTGCTTTTGGATAACCTAAAAGCCAATGCCTTCGCAGACGTGGAAAAGGGAGCCAAGGAAATTGATACATGGCTGTTAATGCTCAGAGACCGAGTTGAAACCCTATCCAACAGCCCCACCATTCGACCCCTAGATTGGTCTATGGCAGATCCCTATCTGCAACTTGAACTCGATCGCCAAACAGACTTCTTTAAGTTCACTCAAATTCTTGCTGATGGTCATGTGGGTAACACGGCGGTGGGTTTTATTCCTCACAGAACAGTGTCAGATCGAGTTTATTTTCAAAAGGCGATGGCGGGTCATACTTACGTAACGGATCCTCTTGTCTCGCGGACTACGGGATTAATTCAAGTGATCATTGCGACTCCAATTTGGTCTGTTCCCATTCTGCAATCGTCCAATCTCTCCAACGAAGACGTTGACATTCGTACCCATAGCCTAACTGCTTTGGGTCTTGATACTGACCCTCGCAAAGTGCCGGAACCAATTGGTGTATTCCAAGGAGGGGTAACCATTGATCGTGTCACTGAAGTCGTCGATCAACTGGCCTATGGCAATGGCAGTTATCCCTTCGCTCTCAACTCAGAAGGGCGCGCCATCGTTCATCCCAATCCTGAATTGATATCAACTCACGAGCAGCCTGGAGCTAGTTTCTTGGATGCAGCTGATCCAGACTTGAGTTGGATTGCTCAAAATATGGTCAAGAAAGACCAGGGTATTGAATTGGCCATCATCAATGGTGAACCGCAATATGTCGCCTACCTACCGCTACAGCAGGCGGATTGGTCGGTTGCGTTAGTCATCCCCCGCAGCAACATTGAAAACCAACTGATTCCTCTCGACCTGATGGCCTTGCTGATGGCGGGGCTGATAGTCACCTTAATGACCGTTCTCTGGCGAGTTCAAAACACTGAAACTCAGCAGCTAAGACGCCTGAAGGAGGCAGCTGAGAGTACCAATCGTGCAAAGAGTGAGTTCCTTGCGAATATGAGCCACGAACTCCGTACACCGCTCAATACTATCTTAGGCATGTCTGAGGCGCTGCAAGAGCATGTCTTTGGTGAGCTAAATGAGCAACACCAGCAGCCCTTGAAGATGATCGAACGGAGTGGTGCTCACTTGTTATCGCTGATTAATGATGTCCTTGATCTTGCAAAAATTGAATCGGGTCAATTGATGTTATCTTGCGAGCGCACAGCGATTATCCCTCTCTGCCAATCGAGTTTGGCATTCATCCAACAACAGGCGTTCAAGAAAGACATTCATATTAAGAAACACTTTGCATCCAATTTACCGAAGGTGATGGTGGACGAACGCCGCATGCGTCAAGCGTTGATTAACTTACTCAGCAATGCGGTCAAGTTCACCCCAGAAGGAGGAAAAATCACCCTGGAAGTTAGTGTCATACCCTCTCTGGCCAACGCTGAGAATAACACAATATCTGAGCAGAGCTATATGAGCATTGCTGTCCGTGATACAGGGATTGGAATCGCGCCAGAGCATTTAAAAAAACTGTTTCAACCATTTGTTCAAATTGACAGTGCTCTTAATCGAAATTATGAAGGAACGGGATTGGGGCTGGCCTTGGTTCAACATATTGTCACCCTCCATGGTGGACAGGTGACGGTGATCAGCGACGTTGGATTAGGGAGCTGCTTTACGATGCACATTCCTTGTGATGTCTCCCTCACACCTCAATCAGAAACATACCCTCTGTCATCAATTGATACGTCACAATCCGTTAACGTGTTGTCACACTCGACAGTAACTCAGGATGCTTCGGTGATTTTGTTAGCTGAAGATAACATGGAGAATATTAGCGCTGTTTCAAGATACCTTGAAGCGAAAGGATATCATATAGTTGTTGCCAGGAACGGAGATGCAGCGGTTGAAATGGCCTCTTCCTGCTCACCGGATGTGATTCTCATGGATATTCAAATGCCAGGAATGAATGGATTGGATGCAATACAACACATTCGAGCAAGCTCACAGTTAGTGGATGTGCCCATCATCGCACTCACCGCACTGGCTATGTCGGGCGATCGCCAACGCTGTCTCGAAGCCGGAGCCACAGAGTACCTCAGCAAACCTGCCAGTCTCAAGCACTTGCAAACGATGATTCAAGACTTACTCAAGGGTCAAGAAGTAAAATCCCGCTAAATACTTTGGTGGTCGATGACTCTAACTTAGCGGATACCACTCAACCACAAGAGATTTTGCGTATCGATCAACAAGCTACAGCCTGGTTGCTGTGTCGATATGATATAGCGCTCCGCGCTTAAGTTGAACCAATATTTTTGTGGGAAGCCGCGCGGAGCGCGGCTTTCCACAAAAATACATGTCCTAACCTACGTGCGGATTGCTATAATGGCTCAATTCTCCAATGCAAATGGTTTGGCCACTCCAGGATTGGGTAACTTTAGGGTCACGAGTGTTGCCAATAACACAAAGACGGCCGAAACCCATAAACAACCGACAAGACCATGAAGCTGAAAGACTAGACCCGACAAAACGGTTCCAGCTAATCGCCCACCCGAATTTGCCATGTAATAGAACCCCACATTCAACGAGACTTGGTCATCGTCGGTAAACGCCAATACAAGGTAAGAATGCACGGCTGAGTTGAATGCAAAAACAATGCCAAAGACCAGAAGACCCAGGACAATAGTCTGCCCGGCAGGACGCCCTAGTTGCAGGGCGATCGCAATCGATGCTGGAACGGCAGTGAGCAATCCTGTCCAAAAGCGAATCGTGTCGGCCTTGGGAGGACGTCCTGAGCCAAACTTCTTCAACAGGGATGGAGCAGCGGACTGTACCATTCCATAGCCAATGACCCAGCTGGCAAGGAATCCGCCTACCTGCTCAAACGACCAGTTCAGGTTACCGTAGAGAAATACAGGTAATCCCACCACAAACCAGACATCTCGTGCCCCAAACAAAAAGAACCTTGCTCCTGACAGAATATTGATCTCTCGGCTCTTGGAAAATAACTGACGAAATTTCACCTTCGCTTTAACTTTGCCCATGCCGGATGGAAGCCATCGACTGGACAATAAGATAAGGAAAAGCGCACCCGCCATGAATAGCAGTGAACTCCCATAGCCAAATGCCCCCAAAAGAACGCTGCCCAGGAAAAAACCGACTCCCTTCAGCGCATTTTTAGATCCGGTGAGAATGGCCACCCACTTGAACAGTGATGACTGGGCATCTTGGGGAATTACCAAACGAATTGCACTCTTGGAACTCATTTTTGTCAGGTCTTTTGCAACGCCTGAAATAGCCTGAGCTGCCATCACATAGGGAACGGCTAAGCCCATTGACCATGCCTCACTCACGGGCAGCAACATTAGCAAAGCAATAATTTGTAGGGCGATGCCACCATAAAGAGTCAATTTCACCCCAACTCGAGAACCAATCCATCCGCCAAATAAATTGGTGACCACCCCAAAGACTTCGTAGAAGAGAAATAGCATGGCCACTTCCAGCGGACTGTAGCCAAGGGTATGGAAGTAGAGCAAGACAAGCATTCGCAGTGCTCCATCGGTTACAGTGAATCCCCAATAGGCGGCAGTGACAAGAGCATAATGGCGAATCCCAGTATTGGTGAACAGTGGTGAGGGTGGCATGGGTGTCAAATGAATTGTTAATGATGAACAGGATCTGTGTGGTGGGATTCACCGTTGGACAGATACAAACCTCGTCTAGGGTGGAAACTATCGTTTCCACGGTGATTTGGGTTCAACTGTGATTTGGGTTCAACCTATCTATAAATGAGTAAGATTGTGAATGAGTCTGGACTGTCACGGCAATAACCTTGCCACTTTTTGGGCCAACTCTGCCATCCGATTCGAATAACCCCATTCATTGTCATACCAGGCCAGAATTTTGACCTGTGTCTCGTCTACGACCATCGTTGACAGAGCATCGATGATGGAGGAACGAGGATCATCTTTGTAGTCAACAGAAACCAACGGGCGTTCTTCGTATCCCAAGATTCCGTTCAGCTCACCTTCCGATGCAGCCTTCAGCAATTGATTGACGTCTTCTACCGTTGTGGAGCGCTCGACTTCAAAAACACAGTCGGTAAGGGATGCATTTAACATAGGCACCCGTACAGCCAGACCATTCAACTTACCTTTCAGCTCAGGGTAAATCATGGCGATCGCCGTAGCAGACCCGGTGGTGGTTGGAATCAAGGATAGATTCGTTGCTCTGGCTCGGCGCAAGTCCTGATGAGGTGCATCGACAATGGTTTGAGTATTGGTGTTGTCGTGAATGGTGGTAATCACCCCATGGCGAATGCCCAACCCTTCGTGAATCACCTTGACAACTGGGGCCAAACAATTGGTGGTGCACGATGCAGCGGTTAACAAGTGATGTTCTGCAGGATTGTAGAGATTGTCATTAATGCCGTAAACAATGTTGAGGGCACCGTGCTTCACTGGAGCAGCTACAATGACTTTCTGCACACCCCGCTTGAAGTAAGGTTCGAGCGATGCGGACGTGCGGAACTTGCCCGAGCATTCTAAAACAATATCAATGCCCAGCTCACCCCACGGCACCTCTCCTGGAGATTCATCATCACTAAAGCTGATGGGAGTTTGGTCAACGAGAATGCGGGCATCCCCAACCGCTTCGACTTCAGGTGTCCAGCGACCATGAACAGAGTCAAATTTGAGAAGATGGGCTGCGGATGCTGTTCCACCTTTGACTTCGTTGATATGTGTGAACTCCAACTCCGGCCAATCCCATGCGGCTCGCAGTACAAGGCGTCCAATTCGCCCAAATCCATTGATTGCAATCGTCGCCATCGGGTGTCTCCTAGGTTCTTGCCAGGGCTTGTCGTTTAAGCCCTTACACGTTGGTGAGTAGCAGAAAACAATGGAATGATTGCAGCATCGACTCCATGATCCCCATACCTTTATCAAATCAAAAAAAATTGATTTGTCAAGTCGCGCACAACACAACCAAGGGGAAGGGCGATCGCCCTTCCCCTTTTCTTGAATTCTCATCGGTCTGCCAAGAGTCTCTTTAGCGGTTCTCTTTCAATCGCCTCTCTCTCAATCCGTTGTCTTACTCTACGGTATTGGTTTCTAGAATAAATACCGAGGTACTTATTGTTGGCAGATTTTGTTTGCGTAGCCTGCAACGTCAGTCGCCAAGGTATAGCGGTATGCAACCGTTTTTGATCAACCTCCACAGCGCTGTAATTTACGTTGATGGTTTATGAATGGCCACGCCAGCCATCACCAAAAGTATGCCAGCAATATCTTTGACGGTTGGAATTTGCCCCAATACTAGTGCGCCAACAATAGTTGCCGTAGCAGGCAGCAATGTAAGTAAGAGTGCAAAAGTGTTTCGTGGCAGTTTCGACATCGCCAGCTGATCACAAACGTATGGAATCACAGATGAACTTACCCCTACTCCAATCCCGGCAAGAATCAGTACTGGGAAGGAGAGCGCGGCGATCGCCTCAGAGAATCCGATGGGCATGACAAAAATAAATGCTGCTGCCATCGCTGCACCTAAACGACCAACCCCTTCACCTGCCCCTTGCTGAGCAATTCGATGACCCAGAATAATGTAGGCCATGAAGAGTACACCATTGACGATGGCGTAGGTCAGACCAAGCGGATCACTCGCCCAATGCACATCTGTCAACATCAAAACACCAGCTACGGCCAATCCTAAAGCAACATAGTTGTGGGCAGATCGTAATCCAAAGAGGGCGATCGCAATGGTACCAACAAACTCAATGGCAGCAACCAAGCTGAGAGGTAAACGGTCAATAGCGAGATAAAATGCGCTGTTCATCAAAGCAAGACAGGCACCCAGCAACAGTAATGACGTCATCGCTTCTCGATTGGCTAAGCGAAAGGTTTTCCAGGGTTTCGTCCAAATGGAAAAAATTACGGCAGCACTGGTGATGCGAAACCACGCAACACCCAGCACACCGATGTGCTGAAACAACAACACGGCAAACGACGGGCCTAAATAATGAAAGATGGCACTGATGACAAACCAGAGGTGGGGTGGAACAGTCTCAGCACGGGCTGAAATAACATGGAGGATTTTCATGCGCCAATGGTATCAGCGCTTTTTTATGATTGATATGCTAGTTGAAAGGATAAAAAGTAGTTTCACCTAAGAAAAAAAGATATTTATGTTGAAACACCTTCGAATGCAGGATGTGAAGCTAGACAGCGTTGATAGGCAGATGTTACAGGCATTGAACGCCAATGCCAGAATTTCCATTGCAGATCTGGCTCGATTGCTCACCATGTCTGCGCCAAGCATTTCTGAACGACTCCGGCGACTGGAAGAATCTGGCATTATCCAGTCGTTCACCATTGACGTTGACCCCAAATTATTGGGATATGAGCTGGGGTTTTACGTTCGGATTCGTCCTCTGCCCGGACAACTCTCGAACGTGGTTTCTCGCATTGAGCAGATTGAAGAAATCGTTTCGTGCGATCGCATCACTGGGGATGATTGTTTTATTGCGAAGGCATATGTCCGATCGACTGAGGAGCTTGAACGCGTGATCGATCAACTCATCCCCTATGCTCAAACCCATACCTCGCTGATTCAGTCATCACCGGTTTCGCGGCGGTTGCTTCCACTGGGCGAAACCACCACTCGATAAACGCTACTCCTTTGCAAACAATCTTTCCAACAAAAACAATCGTCATATGCAACGCCATCATTTCTAACTATCCAGATGTCCTGTTTTGACGTAAATCACACATCCTTCACGACTAAACGGAGTATGCACACTGCCGGGTGGATTTCGCAGCCACGTTCCTTTGGGATAGTTGCCTTGCTCATCTTCAAACACACCATCCAGCACAAAAATCTCGTAATTGCTCAACCGGGTTGACCAGCGACGATGAGTGGAAGAAGATGGTAGGCTTTTTGCATGACAGCACTACCGCCCCTGGATGGACTGAGTCACGAAGAGAAGGATGCTCTCATTCAAGAGCTGTGGAACGACCTGC
>JBCCWF010000229.1:0-10024 GCA_039194035.1 Cyanobacteria bacterium P01_E01_bin.6
CATGAATACCTCAAAGATACTCAAGAGCTTAGAGAAAAAGCAGTGGATAACGCGTCAAACGGCTTCTGATTCCCGTGCTAAAAAAGTAGCCGTCACCGAGGCAGGCATCGCTATATCCATTGATATAGCCGAAGTGCTAGCGGCAGCAGACGAGGCTTTTTACAGCACAGAGCGCACCCCAGAATTTATCGCCACGCTCCAACACATCAACCTACTTAAAACATCAAAAAATTAATCCACGAGAGAGTAGTGATCATTAGGGGATCCCCTCTAGCTGTGGATCATCAATTGGATCTACAGCCAGAAACGTTAGCACTAGTCGAGATCTGACCGAGTAATCGCGTCTACATCGACGCCTAACAGCAAGGCAACACGTCTGCCGTTGAAGCTAATCAGTGTATCGTTGCCGCGTTGAGTGATATCCAGGGCATCAAATTCTAAGCGTCCTGAGATTCTCAGTTCATCCAGACCATCTTGGAAATCGCGGATGATGTCGTTGCCACCTTCTTCAAGACCGAAGGTATCGCGTCCACCACCACCGATAAGAACGTCGCGTCCACGACCGCCAACTAAGTCATCTTCACCACGGCCACCGCGCAGGGTATCACGCCCGCCATCGCCAAACAAATCATCATTCCCTGCGCTACCTACGAGGATGTCGCGTCCACGACCTCCGAAGATGTCGTCATCACCCCCACGACCGATTAGGCGATCGCGCCCACCATTACCGCGAATGTCGTCGGAGCGGTTTGTCCCGCGAATGCGGTTGTTGCGATTGTCTCCGAAGAAAGAATCACCATCGCCGTCACCGTCGCCATCGCCGTCACCGTCGCCATCGCCGTCACCGTCGCCATCGCCGTCACCGTCGCCATCACCATCGCCATCGCCGTCGCCATCACCATCGCCATCGCCGTCGCCGTCGCCATCACCATCACCGTCGCCATCACCATCACCGTCGCCGTCACCATCGCCGTCGCCCCCGGACACATTAGTTGTTTGAAGAAGACGGGACTCTGATAAGTCATCCTCTTGGGTGGAATGCAACATGTATTTCATCGTTTTCAATCAAATCTCCACAACAAAATTTTCTCAAGACTGAATGGTGGGTTCTTCCCAACCCAGTCGAAATTTGTAGCTAATAAGTAGATAGGCATTAAATAAATTCAATTTAAAAACCTAGGGAGTAAAACCCTGGGGCGCGCCCTAGGGCTTTACTCCCTAGGTTTTTAGTTTAATAACGCCGAACGACTTACCTTGAGGTAAAGACAGATGAAATCGCAGATTCTCGATCCTGAATCGTGCGATTTTTGGGGCGCTTTAGCGGTTGAAATCTTTTCACTGACAGACCCTATCTCCGGCACTATTTGTTATTGAGAAGGCATCAAATTCGCCTCCTTCAAATTCGCCGGTCACAGTTAGGCGATCGTCCACATTGACATGCCTTGCCGTAAAGTCACCACAAAGATCCCAAGAATCAACCTGTAGCATGCGATCGCCCGTATTCAAGGAAAAGCCATCTTCCCACACCCGCTGCACTGTTCCGGTAAAAGAACTGTCTTGCTGCGCATGGGCATTGGGCATCACATTCGCAACAATTAGACCGCTGAACACTATCAATGCTGCTGCCAACCGTTTCATGAAATAGTCCTCTGTTTCCTATGTCTAACTGCGTTGAGGATGGAATAACGTTTCGACAGCACGACATCAAGGTAATACTGAAATCGTCAGTCATTCCATCCGTCTGTTCAGCCTGTATTGGTTCAGCCTGTATCGGTGAACTGAACTTAGTCTAGAAGTTGAGTGGTAAGAGAACGGTAGGAAAAAGGTAAGAAAGCTCTTACGATTTCAGTGATGGAGCTTTGCGTTGCCTCTATTGTTCTGGCTTATTCCATCTGATGATGGCGATGTTGGGGAAAGATGACTGTAAAGGTGGTGCCTTGTCCAGGCTGACTTTGGACTTCGATCGCCCCTTGATGGCGGTGGACAATTTCCTGGGCGATCGCCAATCCCAAACCCATACCGCCCATAGTGCGAGAACGCGACTTTTCCACGCGATAAAAGCGCTCAAATAGATGGGGCAAATGCTCTCGTGAGATGCCTATCCCAGTGTCACTCACTCGTACTTGAATGCAGGGTCCCTGAACAGCTGCCGTTAAGCTGACCTGACATTGAGCAGGGGTATATTTCATCGCATTATCTAATAGATTAAGGAACAGACGAATCAGGTGATCCGGGCTACCCTGAATCTGAAGGTCGGGCGCGATGGCAGTCGAGAACTGAAGATGCTGAAGATCGGCTAAGGGCTGAACCTGCTCGGCGATCGCGGCTAATAAGTCACTCACATCAATAGGTTCCAGATGCACATCCTGGTGACGCTGCTCCAGTCGAGAGAGAAGTAAAAGATCGCTACTGAGACGAATCAAACGATCCACTTCCTGTTCAATCGCTTGCAGAGTTTCCTCGTACACCTCTACGGTACGGGGTTTGCTCAGCGTCACATGCAAACGTCCTTTGAGAGTCGTAAGTGGGGTTCGGAGTTCATGGGATGCATCAGCTGTAAATCGCTTTTCATGTTCAAAGGTTGCCTGCAACGAATCCAGCATCTCATCAAACATCGTTGCCAGTCGTGCTAATTCATCATCGGTGGTGCCCTGATAATGAATGCGCTGAGTCAGGTCGCCACTAACCCTGACCTGTTCTGTCGTTTGAGTGATTTGACCAATCGGCTTGAGAGCACGGTTAGCCAGAAACAACCCACCTAAACCCACCATGCCAAAGAGCAGCGGAACTTTTAAGAGATGTTGCTTTAACAGATTTTGCAACGTGGTATCGACGGGTTGAAGAGAACGAGCCACTTTTAACCATCCAGGTGGTCTGTCATTGTGCGGCAGTATTTCCTGGATATAAATTCGCCACCGTCCATCCTGAGTGGCGAGCGTCTCAAAACCAGGCTTCAAAACCTGTTGGGGCATTAAGGTGAGGGAGTCTCCGAAGCGCTCTTTCACGGAACCATCTTTCCCCAACAAGTAAATCTCGACCCCCGCATCGTTCAACAATGAGGCTAAAACAGGAGCCTGCTGACGGGGGTCAAACTTCAAAACATCAACCTCATCATCGAGATTTTTTAAGGCTTGAATGGCAGTCACTTCTAATGCACCATCAACTTGATTCAGAAGTGTCTGACGAAACTCAAGATAAATGAAGCTATCTGACGCCAGCATGGAAAGTCCTGCTAGTAGGCTATACCAGGCAACCAGACGTAACCGCAAATTTTGCCAGGGCTTCCGGTACTTCAAGGGCTTCCGGTACTTCATTGGTGAATAAACTGTTGAGTTGATAAATTGTTGACGCGATCAGATAGTGAATTGTGGCTATAAACTCAGCCGCACTTGCGGTCTGTGTTCTTGCGGTCTGTGATCTTGTGGTCTGTGTTCGTGTTGTTGAAGTTTACACGATGCAGACTATCACAGCCCCCACTTATAGCGCTCCGCGCTTAAGTTGAACCAACATTTTTGTGGAAAGCCTCGCGGAGTGCGGCTTTCCACAAAAATATATGTCCTAACCTACGTGCGGACTGCTATAGTTATTCGTGCAGTGAATTTTCATGATCAGTACAGATGCGATAACCCACACCTCGCACTGTTTGGATAAGCGAGGAAGGCTCGTACCGATCAATTTTGCGTCGGAGATACCCGATGTACACATCGATTACCTTGAAATCTCCATAGAAATCAAAACTCCAGACATGCTGAGCAATTTGAGTCCGACTGAGGACCTGGTTGGGATGGCGCATCAGGTATTCTAAGAGAGAAAACTCGCGTGGGCTGAGTTCGATTGGGCGATCGCCGCGTCTTACCAGACGTTGGACTGTGTCCATCTCCAGATTTCCCACCTGAAGTACAACATCGGTCTGGAGGGGAGGACGCCTCAATAATGCCCGCAACCGAGCCAGCAGTTCTGTGAAGTCAAACGGCTTAATCAGGTAATCATCGGCCCCTGCATCTAAACCCAACACCCTATCCTGTACCGTGTCCAATGCGGTTAACAGCAGCACTGGGGTCTGCAATCCTCGTTGGCGCAGGTCTTTTAATACGCTTAAACCATCCAGTTCGGGAAGCAAAACATCCAGCACAATCACATCGTAATCAGTAGCAATTGCGTAGTTCACTCCTTCACGACCATTGGAGGCAACATCCACAGCGTACCCCGCTTCATTCAAACCCTGATGAATAAACCTAGAAATACCAGCATCATCTTCCACGACTAATACGCGCATATCAAGCTAGCGTGTGCTCTCCAACTTAATCCATATTCACAGTCTCGCTGAAAAAAGGTAATGTCATCAACGTTTCCCTTTGGGGTGCGATCGCCCACGCTTAAGTCCATCAAAGCGATCGCCAACAAGCACTAGCTAATACCTCATGGCAACAGACAGATTGAAGATGCTGGCTGAGTTTGATTAAGTTATCTGCTGCCGCTATAGTCCAGCGCTCACAAAGTCTCTATCAATTAGCACTCATCAGCTGTAGCATCATGACAACTGCCAGCAGCGATCATGATGCCAATCAATCCATCCACCATGCGATCGCGCTCTAGGGGCACAATCTCCTTGCCATGCAACACCTCTTGAACAATCAGGTAATGGATGAGAGCTCCCCCAAAAATCCGGGCTGCAACTATTGGGTCTGGAAAGTGCAGTTGAGGCTGAGTTTCTAAGTAGCGAGACAAACTCTCTAATCGGGATTTCTGAATTTCACGAATAAAGGTTTGAGCCAACTCGGGAAATTTCCCAGACTCACCAATAATCAACCGTATCAGGGTCAAAAACGGTTTATTTTTTGATGCCTCACTTAATACCGATGTGGCCATTTGATGGAGCATTTTGTCTGGAGAGGTGGGCTTTTCGGTTTTGTCAGGCAGCTTCAAGAGAAAGTGATCGCTATTTTTCATGAGTTGTTTAATCAGGGAAACAAACAACCCCTCTTTATCCTCGAAATAGCTATACAAGGTTGGCTTGGAAACGCCTGCCGCTGCCGCAATTCGAGCCATGCTAGCCGCTGCATATCCGTACGTCGTAAACACCTGAAAAGCACCCGCCAGAATAACGCCTGCTTTGCCAGACTTCTGGTTACTGGGTTGCCCAACCGACTTTTGACTGGACTGATCAACGAACGTTGATGGCACTGATGTACTGCCTGCGGCTACCATCAGATCAACTAACCCATTCACCATGCGATCGCGCTCTAGAGGTATGATGTCTCTGCCATGCAACATCTCTTGAACAATCAGATAATGAATGAGAGATCCGGCAAAAATCCGGGCTGCAACCATGGGGTCTGGAAACTGAAGTTGAGACTGAGCCGCTAAATAATGAGCAAGATTCTCTAACAGCGGTTTATGAGCTTCACGAATAAACGTTTGAGCCAACTCAGGGAACTTTCCAGACTCACCAATGACCAGCCGCATCAGAGTCAAAATCGATTGGTTTTGTGACGCTTCATTTAAAACCGATGTAGCCATTTGATGGAGCACCTTGGCTGGAGATGCGAGCATCTCAGGATTGTCAGGCAGTCTGAAGAGAAGCTGCTCACTATTTTTCATGAGTTGTTTAACCAAGGCAACAAACAACCCTTCTTTGTCTTGAAAATAGCTATACAAGGTGGGCTTGGAAACACCTGCTGCTGCTGCAATGCGATCCATACTGGCAGCGGCATATCCGTAGGTCGTAAACACCTCCAATGCACCTGACAAAATAGTCTCTGCTTTGTCAGATTTATGACTACCGGATCGACCAACTGACTTTGAGCTTGCTGAACGATTCACACGAGTAGGTTCCTAAGGCCTTTGAAACTAACAACAGGGTTAGCTCATTCTATTCGGAGATGGGGTTACTGACCATCTTATAAAGCTCCACAGGTCTCACCAGAAAATTACTTGATCTGTTACCTCTCCATCGTAAGTACCTCGGAACAATTATCGGAACAATTAAAAGATCACAAACCCCTGTGCTACCCGCTAAGCAGGCAGTACAGGGGTTTGTAAGTAATTGCAAGCACCTACTTAAGAGACAATATGCTTGACTTTACTAAACGGTTTAGTAATATATAGATATGATGCGTTTCTTTTCTAGGAGAAAGCTATGAACGCAGATACGTTCAGCCATTCAGATTCATCGTTTCGTCTATCACGACGTTGGGTAGGACTCTTGGGAGCCGCACTGTTAGGAGTCACTGGGATGACGATGTGGAGTCTCTGGCAATTGCGCATTGCTCAACAAAGCAGCGCTCAGCCGGATACGTCGCTCACATCTGAAATCAGCACAGTAAGCGCTTTAGGGAGACTGGAGCCTGACGGTGAGATGATTAATCTCACCGCTCCAACATCCACTCAAGAAAACCGAATTGATCAGCTCTTAGTCCAGGAGGGCGAGTACGTTGAGGCTGGACAGATTGTTGCGATTTTGGATAGTCATGATCGTCTGAAAGCTGCCTTACAGAGAGCAGAGGAACAGGTTCGCGTTGCTCAAGCTCAGCTTGCCCAAGTGGAAGCGGGTGCAAAAACAGGAGAACTGCAAGCCCAGCGCGCTGAAATTGCTCGCATAGAAGCCGACCAGCTTGGCAGCGTGAATACTCAAAGTGCCACCGTTGCTCGGCTAGAAGCGGAAGTCGAAAATGCCCGCATTGAATATGAAAGATACGCATCGTTATACCAAGAGGGGGCTGTCTCGTCTTCCGAACGTGATGCCAAGCAGCTTACCTATGCCACTGCGCAACGACAACTCGAAGAGAGCCAAGCTGCTCTCGTCAGAATTGAAACCACCAGCCAGGAGCAAGTGAGCCAAGCTCGTGCAACCCTTGATCAACTTGCTGAGGTGCGCCCTGTGGATGTGGCGATCGCAGATGCTGAAGTGCGGTCTGCTCGTGCGTCTGTGGCTGAAGCAACAGCCAATTTAGAGCAAGTCTATGTGCGATCGCCCTATGCAGGTCAAATCATCGAGATTCATACTCGTCCAGGAGAAACCGTTGACACAGAGGGGATTGTGACTCTGGGGCAAACTCAACAAATGATGGTGGTGGCAGACGTTTATCAAAGCGACGTTCCAAACATTCAGGTGGGTCAATCGGTGACGGTCACCTCATCTGCAGTGACTGAGTCGCTCCAGGGAACGGTTGAGCGCATTGGCTTACAGGTTCAACGACAAGAGGTGGTGAATGAAGATCCTGCCATCAACATTGATGCAAAAGTTGTCGAAGTTCATATTCGTCTTGATGCAGCATCTAGTGGCCGAGTTGCCGGACTCAGCAACTTACAAGTGACAGCGACCATTCAAACCCTCTGAGGATATCTGACATTAGAAAATATCTTATTACCCATTCTGCAACCCATGGCTACGGATACATAGGCTAAACCCTACCCAGAGCCTGCGTCTGTCAATCTAAAATCCAACATCGAGATATTGGTCAAGTAGAAAGCCCTAATTATTTATAGGATGCGTAGAGCCTCATGGCATGGCTTCGCTAGAGAGATAAACGCATCAAAGTCTTACGGGATAGTGCGTTACGGCTCCGACTAACAGCACCCTACAGCATCGCTTATTTATGTTCACCTACTTATTCGCTTTGTCTATCCACTCTTCCAACCTTGGCACTTGGAGTGACCATCATGCTTGGTTTGATTAAACCCATCAAAATTCTGAATGCCCTGCGAGAGCGCACACCCCTGGGCTTGCTTCAGCTTAAACATGATCGAATACGACTCATTACGGCGATCGCCGGCATCACGTTTGCCGATGTCCTAATTTTTATGCAGCTTGGATTTGCGGATGCGCTCTATAAAAGCAACACCCAATATCCTCGAAACATCCAAGCTGACGTCGTGCTCATCAGTACCCAAGCCAAAAACTTTGGGAAACTGCGAACCTTTTCGAGACGACGGTTGTACCAGGCTCAAGATATCCCTGGTGTTGCGGCTGCGGATGCACTCTATCTTGGCTCAGTCGACTGGCGCAATCCTCAAACTCAAGAAGAGACCTCGATGTTGATTGTGGGACAAAACCTCGAACGACCCGCGTTCAATCTGCCTGAGGTTAATCAACAGCTGGATAGCATTCGTTTACCGAATACGGTGCTATTTGATCAGGCATCCAGAGGCGACTATCAAGACATGATCGTCCAGGTCAACCAAGGTGAGCTCGTGACCACGGAAATTGGTCTACAAACTGTTACCGTTAATGGCTTATTCACAGTGGGTGCATCCTTTTCTGATGATGGTGCACTGATCACCAGTGATCAAAACTTTTTGCGGTTGTTTCCTAGACGAGATTCTGGCGCCGTGAGTTTAGGGTTGATTCATTTAGAACCCGGCTATGACCCAGAAATGGTCAGAGATGCTTTGGCTCAGCATCTTCCAGATGATGTGTATGTCTTGACGCAACCAGGATATGTCGAGTTTGAACTCGACGAGATTCAATCTAATTCACCCATTGGGTTTGTCTTTACCCTCGGCACAGCGATGGGTTTCATTGTCGGTGTGGTGATTGTGTATCAAGTGCTTTCAACCGACGTCAATAGCCACTTGGCAGAATATGCCACATTCAAGGCCATGGGCTATCGCAATAGTTATCTACTCGGTATTGTGTTTGAAGAAGCCATTATCTTATCTGTGGCGGGATTTATACCTGGTTTGGCGATCGCCCTCGGAGCCTATCAACTGACGGCAGTAGCAACGGCACTGCCTGTTGCTATGTCGCTGAGCCGAGTCTTATTCGTATTCTTACTTACCGTGGTGATGTGTGGTGCCTCTGGGGCGATCGCCACCCGCCGCCTCCAAGCCGCTGACCCTGCCGATATTTTTTAGCCCTGATGACATTTAGACACCATGACAACTCAATCTGCCATCTCCGTCCACAATCTTGATCACTACTTCGGATCAGGACAACTCCGAAAGCAAGCCTTATTCGACATTAATTTAGAAATTTCAGCAGGCGAAATCGTCATCATGACGGGGCCGTCGGGGTCTGGGAAAACCACCCTGCTCACCCTGATCGGAGGATTACGCTCTGCTCAGTCAGGACGCCTCACGGTGGTAGGACACGAATTGTGTCAGGCAACGGAACATGACTTGGTGAAAGCCAGACGCCATAATGGCTACATTTTCCAAGCCCACAACTTGCACGGCAGCCTCACAGCGCTTGAAAACGTGCAGATGGGATTAGAAGTCCATGGTGCGTTTTCGAAAGAAGCGCGGCATCATCGCGCGACCGACATGTTGGAACAGGTTGGATTAGGTGACCGCATCCACTACTATCCTGCCGATTTGTCCGGAGGGCAGAAACAGCGGGTGGCGATCGCCCGTGCGCTGGTGAGTCGCCCCAAAATTGTCCTAGCAGATGAGCCGACTGCCGCCCTCGACAAAAAGTCAGGGCGAGATGTCGTTAACATCATGCACGATCTTGCAAAGCAACAGGGATGCACCATTTTGCTGGTTACTCATGATAATCGCATCTTGGATATTGCTGATCGAATTGTCTATATGGAAGACGGACGATTAGCAAAACAACCTGAGGCGATCGCTGCTGGAACCTGATAAGTAGCAAGCCCTAATTATTTTCGGATGCGTAGAGCCTCATGGCATGGCTTCGCTAGAGCGATAGCGTCAACATCAACGTCTTACGGGATGGTGTGTTACGGCTCTGCCTACGAGTAGGCTACACCACCGCTTATTGATGTCTACCTACTTAGCTAACGCGATTGACTCGCTGATATGGCTTGAAAAAAATTATCATCACTGGAGTAGCAACCCATGAAAATACCGCCAGGCCCACCATCATCTCCTCTCCAAGACGCTATTTTAGAAATTCTGAGAGAATCTCCCGAAACAAAGATTAGTAGACCTCTTGCAATATTCATTCCATCATGTGCTTTGGACATATTCTCGTGCCTTAGCCAGCCAGCGACAGCTCATAGTTGTAGATTGCGGCAATCAAGTTTCCTCGTAGATTGTAGCGACAACGACGGTTACGATA
>JBCCWF010000230.1:0-9955 GCA_039194035.1 Cyanobacteria bacterium P01_E01_bin.6
CAATCGCTCATTTCTTCGTAAAGTTTGCCAAATCGTGTTTTCAGACAGGTACAAATATCCATCATCATGACAAATCGAAGTGCTTTTCCCAAGCAACCATTAAACAATAGTATTAGCGCCATGGTTCAAGTAAGGGGAACACTTTTGATGAAGTGAAATTTCCTGAATCTCTTAGCCCAGAAGAGATTTATGATTTTTATATTAATTAAAAAGTGTTAACCTGATTTTCCGATATTTGAACAATGCCGCGATTTCTCTCGGCCATACCCCAGTTTAGGTTATCCCTGAGCATCAACTTAGGGCAAGACGACTCCAGAGGCGGGTGTCTCAACACAGCAATCTCTGTAGATTTCTAGTGTATTACGACATTTGTCGTATTATTCAACTTCAATCGAGGAACATTATGGTTACTCAATTTCAGTACAAACGCCTGTCTAAGGATGAGGCAGCGGTCTTACTCGTCGATCACCAAGCCGGACTGGTGTCTTTGGTTCAGGACTATCCTCCCAATGAATTTAAAAACAATGTTCTTGCTCTCGCCGATATCGCGAAGTTTTTCAACCTGCCAACGGTCTTAAGCACTAGTTTTGAGAATGGCCCTAATGGTCCCATGATTCCAGAACTGAAAGAGATGTTTCCGGAGGCTCCGTATATTGCTCGTCCTGGTCAGATTAATGCTTGGGACAACGATGACTTTGTCAAAGCAGTTAAAGATACAGGACGCAGGCAATTAATTATTGCTGGGGTGGTCACTGATGTCTGCGTTACATGTGTCACGCTCTCTGCCATACAGGCTGGATATGAGGTCTTTGTGGTCACAGATGCCTCCGGAACCTTCAACGAAGGGGTGCGAGACGCTGCTTGGATCCGGATGAATAATGCAGGAGCGCAGTTGTTGAATTGGTTTGCGGTGGCCTGCGAACTCCACCGTGATTGGCGTAATGACATCGAAGGACTCGGCAACCTACTCTCTAATCACATTCCTCTGTATCGGGCGTTGATGACCAGCTATTTCACCATGACCAAACAGTAACAGCGATCGCCCCTCACACACTTCCACTCAGCTCAGAAAACAATAGGGGAATCTGCCCTCAACATAGAGTGATCGATACACCCCTCCGACACCAACAACAGATCTGATTGGGGAGGCATTGCATGGCTGGTCTCCCTAATCAGCATATTGGCTGATATGTGATATTAGAATCCATCAATGATCAAGCCCGCGATCGCGCAAGATGATGACAAGCAACATGTGACAGCCGTCATTTCACATCTGGTAAAACCGGGACGAGAACGGGCGTATGAACAATGGCTTCATGACATTTCCGCAGTTGCCCAGACGTTTGAAGGTCATGCAGGCGTTAGCTTTATCCGTCCTCACGATTCTGCTCATCCTGAATATGCCATCATCCTCAAATTTGACTGCTATAAAAATCTTCGACATTGGATGAACTCGCCTGTTCGTAAACACTGGGTAAACAAGACGAAATTGCTAGTACAAAAGGATCAGAGCATTCGCATCCTGACTGGATTAGAAACATGGTTCACGCTGCCAGGACGACTTGTTCAATCTCCTCCGAAACGCTATAAGATGGCGATTTTAACAGCCTTAACGGTGTTTACCGTTGCTCAGCTTTTAGGACACCTCATTGCCCCGCTCTTGCAATTTCTTCCGGGTGTACTGCGCTCACTAGTCTTAACCGCGCTGACCGTGTTCTTGTTGACCTACATCGTCATGCCCCGCGTCACTCGTTTATTTTATGGGTGGCTTTATCCAACACGCAACCGATGATCATCGGCTATCTGCCCTATGCCTAATACCGACAACACCAATCTAATCCACGAACGCTCTAACCGTGGACACACGAAAATGGGCTGGCTCGAAAGCCACCATACGTTTTCCTTTGGGAATTTTTACGATCCAACGCGGATGGGCTTCCGGTCCTTACGCGTCATTAACGACGATCGTGTGGTTCCGGGTGGCGGATTTGCTACCCACAGCCACCGCGATATGGAAATCATCACCTATGTACTTGAAGGTGCCCTAGAACATAAAGACAGCTTGGGGAATGGAGCCATTATTCGTCCTGGCGATGCTCAAATCATGAGTGCCGGAACAGGGATTACCCACAGTGAGTTCAATGCATCATCGACGGAACCGGTTCACTTTTTGCAAATCTGGATTATTCCCAAGCAGCAAGATCTCTCCCCTCGATATGAGCAGCAGCATTTTCCATCAGAAACACGGCGTGGTACGCTGCAATTGATAGTCGATCCACAAGGACGTGACAGAGCAGTAACGATTCATCAAGATGCCCAGATTTATACAGGTCTTATCGATGTCGGGGAGACGATCACCTACGACGCTAAGGGCGATCGCTATTGTTGGATACAAGTAGCGCGGGGCATTATGCACCTGAATAGCGAAGAACTTCGCGCAGGAGATGGGGTGCAGATGCCGGGTGGGCAGCATCTAACGATTAGCACCCCCAATAGTGCCGAATTTTTACTCTTTGATCTCAACTGATTGCAATCTAAGAAGGAATCTGAAGGAGTGTGTCGAGTGCTTCTTGAGCCGATGCAAATCGGTATTCAACATTGGGGTTCGTCATGCACGTTAGCCATTCCCCAAAGGCGGCGCTACAGTTCTCTAACTTCGACACATCAAGGTTCCCATCTTGCCGAGGAAATTCATCCGGCGGCAGCCCTGTGAGGAGGCTGACGAGCGTCATGCCCAAACTGTATAAGTCAGACGCCATAATGCCACGCCCACCCATAATTTCAGGAGCCATATAATGATCATCCCCGACCAACGACATAATCGTCGTGGTTGATGACTTGGTTGCTAAGCGTTTGACAGAACCAAAATCTACCAGACAGACCTGAGCCTTTGGCCCAGAGGTGTTCGCGATTAAGACATTGCTCGGCTTAATATCTCGATGAATGATGGACGGCTCATTGCTGTGGAGATAAATCAGAATTCTTAGAATGGCTCTAGCAACTTTCCGCACTTCCTCTTCTGTAAACGTGCGGCCTTTCTGCAAGTATTTATCAATCGAAACACCCTCAATGTAGCTTTGAACAAGTACCAAAGCTTTCATTTGCTTCGGCAAATCGATTTCAAAATAGTCTAGGTGTTTCGGAATTGACGGATGATTGAGAGATTTGAGAACTTCTACTTCTCGCTCGAACAGCTTCAACATGTCAGGGTGCAAGTCTTCATCAATCGAAACCATCTTGAGAATGACTGGCATCTCCGTCTCGATATTGTTCGCAAGCAAGGTCCATCGCCCCGATTGGCTCCCGAGCTGTTTTTCTACTTTGTAGCGATCGCCTAAAATTTGACCTGCCATAGCTCTATGCTTTTCTATGACGTTACATTAAATAAGTAATTCATCAGTCTCTCTTCAGTAACTAGCCGTCATTAAACGTAACCTTCCAAATCCTGTGCCGCCTACCGCACGGGCAGCACAGGACTTGGATTTTTGATTTTAATGACGTCCAGGTACTTATCATCAGCGAGACATGATTGACTGCACAATTACCAACTAAATCATCCATACCGAGCGAGGATATTGAAGAAATCAAGCTCTTCTATAACGTGATGCTATTTCATAAGCACTAACAGGTAGAACGTTCAGAATGTGTCACAAGTAACCTAGTCTGATGAGGCAAGCCAAGAATAAAGCTACATGCTTTTTTAATTGACAAACATCATCTAGATGCAAGCCTGATGACAAAGGCAACATCACGAACTTTCAACGGATTATCCTCAAGACCACCTCTTAGCCTAATCTAGGTAATAAGACTAACGAGGGTACACCAAGATTCGACTAGTGTATCCTTGAAATTCTAAAGCTGCGATTCTTGTTTGCACCAAATTTCAATACGCTGTATGTCAGTCTCTACTCAACCGTCTATTAGTCAACAACAACATCCCCTGATTCAGGAGCTTGCAGCACTGATTGTAGAGACATGGGAAGAGTTTCTTCAGCTATCGCCGTATTCGCTTCCTGATGATTTGGGTTACGTCGAAGGGCGTCTGGAAGGGGAAAAGCTCGTCATTGAAAACCGATGCTTTCAATCTCCTCAATTTCGGAAAATGCATCTAGAACTCGCTCGGGTCGGCAAAACGCTGGATATTTTGCATTGTGTAATGTTTCCGCGTCCCGAGTATAATCTACCGATGTTCGGAACAGACATCGTTGTTGGTCGAGGTCAAATTAGCGCCGCCGTAGTTGATTTGTCGCCCACTGATGCCGACCAAGCACTGCCCAATGACTATCGAATAGACCTCCAAGCCCTCGCCGATCTCAATTTTTCTCAACCACGCAGCCTTCCACCGTGGGGGCATATCTTTTCAGACTTTTGCCTGTTTGTTCGTCCCGATAATCCAGAAGAAGAAGCCAAGTTTATTCATCGTGTTGGCGATTTCTTGCGCATTCACTGCCAGCAGGCAAGTATTGCTGTGCCGACCCCAGATCGTCGAGATGAGTTGTTGGCGGGGCAATATCGATACTGCTCTCAACAACAGGAAAACGATAAAACGCGGCGCGTTCTCGAGAAGGCGTTTGGGGCTGAATGGGCTAACCGATATATGACAACGGTGCTGTTTGATATTCCTGAGCGTCACTCATCAGAAAATTCAGAGAGTATAGAGAGTATTCGATAGCCGTGACAACGTTGACATCTCACCTGATCAACGGCATTCTCTCAATGCCGCCCCTGGCAAAGCTGGCAAAACAACAAGCCCGCTCGATGATGATTAACCGAGCAGAAGCTATGGGAGTTCCCTGGAGGCAGACGGTTCAGGCACTGCGCAGCCGACAATCAGATAATACTGATGATGCCAACACGCAACTGGGTGAGGCTCAATGGGCGACTGAACTGGCTCAGATTCAAGCATCCAAGGTCACCTATCCTGACTACTATCTTGCGTCATTTCATGCCTATGACGAAGGCAATATGGGGTGGACACCCGCCATGGAAGTCGAAGTTGCTGCTCTAGCGGTACATGCTCGCATTTGGCCAGAGGCTGGTATTCATGGTGATGCAAGGCTCCGGCAACGCTATCATGACGTGCTTCGTTCTCAGTTACCAGATGCGCTCGACAATATTGTCGATATTGGATGTGGGGTGGGCATGAGTACGGCAGCACTCCAAGAAACATTCCCATCTGCGCAGATGACGGGCGTAGATTTGTCGCCCTATTTTTTGGCGATCGCCCACTATCAGGAGCGACACAGACAGAGGAATGCTGACACAAAGAAAACCCAATGGATTCACGCCGCAGCAGAAAATACGCAGCTTCCGGCTCACACCTACGATCTCGTATCGGCATGTTTAGTCGTCCATGAGCTGCCTCAGTCAGCCGCACACAATATTTTGGCTGAAGCTCGACGTCTTCTCCGTCCTGACGGGCATGTGGCTCTCATGGACATGAATCCCCAATGCGAAACCTTCGCAACGATGCCGCCCTTTGTGTTCACATTGCTAAAAAGCACGGAACCCTATTTAGATGACTACCTCAACTTAGACCTCGAACAAGTCATCTACGACGCTGGTTTTCATATGCCGTCCGTGAGTTGCAACAGCCCTCGTCATCGAACTCTTGTTGCCAAAATCAGGTAGAAGGACATTGAGTTTACACATTAAAACGACAGTTCCCAAGCTAAAAGGGATTTAACTTAAGCCGGGAAGGACTTAACGGGATTCTGGGGCACAGAGCGCCCCAGAATCCCGCCTTAAAATACAAGCCCGATGTTAAGTAGATGGCCATCATTAAACGTATCCTTCCGCATCCTGTGCCGCCCGCGCAGCGGGCGGCACAGGATTTGGGGTTTTGGTTTTAATGACGTCCAGGTACTTAAAACGTCGTATTCAAAGAATTTGAAAAACTGTTCCAATGAACCAAGCGTATAAAATCAAAAACAACCACCCCTCCCAAATCGTGATTTTGTTATCGTGAGCAATAAAAAACATCAACAGAGATGCCGATACAAATGTTGGCATCCCTTGCATCATCACTGAATCAGGGACAGGAAGGGGCGTGATCAAGCCCGGAATTCCAACTACCACAAAAATATTGAATATATTGGATCCGATAACGTTTCCAATGGCAATTTCAGCTTTCCCTTTGCGGGCAGCACCAATGGTCACCATCAATTCAGGTAACGACGTTCCTAATGCTATGGCACTGACAGCAATCACCTCTTTCCCGATATTCAAAACATCTGAAATTTGGATAAGAGAATCAATGGTGTACTTGGCTCCTAAGAAAATAAAAATACCACTGAGCATCAGAACTAGGAATTCCTTGAGCACATGAGTCGCAACAAACGGTTGCTCTGCATCATACGCAAGGTCTTCGGATAGTTCTTGGTTTTCGCTCTCCGATGGATTGGTTTCGCTAGTTTGCAAGATGTAGAACAAATACATGATGTATCCGATCACGAGCAAGAGAGCTTCTCCTCGCGAAAACCGCTGATCCCACGCCATCAAAACCAGCAAAAAAGATGACCCCATAAAGAGTGGAAGATCGACGCTCACCAAGTTATACATAATGCGCAAACTCTTGGTGCTAACAATGGCTGCGACTCCAATGACCAGGCAGATATTGGCAATATTGGAACCGACCACATTACTCACGACCACCTCTGATGCCCCTTGAAAAATACCAAACAAGGAGGAGAGCAGCTCTGGCAAAGACGTGCCGATGGAAACGATAGTGACTCCGACAATAAACGGGGGAAGACCGATGGCGATGCCGATTTTTTCGGCTGCATTTGTGAATGAATCAGACGCTTTGACCAGGACAACAATGCTAATTACAAAAATCAGTAAGAGAATCGTCAGGTTAGACATGAAGGTGTGGAAGTCATTCTAGAAGAGTAAAACGGATGTCGGCATCAGTTCATGAAAACGCAGGTGTTACAGTTGAAATCAAAACAGCCAAAATTTCACTTAAAGCTGTTAGCCTAACAACTGTAAAGTAGATAAGCATCAATAAACTCACTTTAAAAAAACTGGGGAGCGCCCCTGTGAGGCGCTCCCCAGTGTTTGTGGGTTTTCAATTTAATAACGCTGAGTTACGAATGGTGTTGATTGACTGACAAAAGGTTTGGTATAGGTTGGTATTGCGCAATGTGAAACCCAACACCATCAACGATTGCGATGGGTTATGCTAACACTAATTCATCCTACGGAAGAATAAGGATGTCAGAAATTTTGTCAGTCAATCAGGTAATGATGAGAGGAATGTATGAAACGTCGTGATTTTAACAGCTTAGTCGGTTTAGGACTGCTCGCGAGTTCCATGCCAATTGCGTTGGCCGCCTGTAATCAACAGTCGCCTGATGGCTCATCTGACACCAGTACCAATTCGTCGACCACGGAATCGCCTTCGTCTGAAACAACAGCAAGTACAGATGAATTTGCAGCCGTTGGTAGCGTTTCCGAGTTGGATTCCCGAGGAAGCCTCCTCAAAAAAGGACTGGCCGTCGGTCATGTCATTGCCATTCGGGATCCTGCTAATTCAGCCAACATTATTGCGTTAGATTCTCGATGTACCCACCAACAGTGTGATGTTGAATGGGAATCTGGGGACACTCAGTTTTACTGTCCTTGCCATGGTTCAACATTTGCCCCAGACGGCAGTGTCACCAATGGCCCTGCAACGACGGCTCTTCCAAGCTACGAAGCCAAAATTGAAGGCGATCAGGTGGTTGTAAAAGCTATTTAAAGAGCTATTCAATCAGTTGGGTAGATCTTAAGCATTCAACACCTTAAGTATTAAGTACCCGAACGGAATTAATAGCAAAATCCAAAATCCTGTGCCGACCGCTGCGCGGGCGGCACAGGACTGGGAAGGTTACGCTTAATGATGGCTAGCTAATTAATAGCGTATCAGGTACTGAAGTGCCGCAATAGGGAACAGCACTTTAAGTACCGAATGTTTTCGCACACATCATCCATGTTGTCTAATGTCCCGGAACAGTTCAACCTTTTATTTCTCTCCACGCCTGTTGGGCCGCTTGGCAGTGGCCTGGGGGGTGGCGTTGAACTGACGCTGCAAAACATCGCCACAGCGCTAACGAATCAAGGACATCAGGTCACCATTGTGGCTCCTGACGGCTCTTCTGTGTCTTCTCAGGCACACCATAGCAACCTATCCGTCATCGGCATTCCGGGAACGCTTCAGCAGACAGCACAGCATCAAGGACGAGCCGAACCGAGCCAGATCCCGAATAATGCTGTTCTCGAAAATATGTGGGATTATGCGCGCCAAGTTCAGCACGACTATCATTTGCTGGTGAATTTTGCCTATGATTGGCTGCCCTTTTACCTCACGACCTGGCTAGACCGTCCTGTTGCCCATCTCATTAGTATGGGGTCTTTGACAGATGCGATGGATGCCATTATCCAAAAAACAAACGATCGCTTTCCGGGCACATTGGCAGTCCATAGCCATACCCAGGCTACAACCTTTGCCAATAGCGATCGCTGGCGATGCTTAGGCAATGGCCTAGATTTATCTCTTTACACCTTCCAACCTCATTCAGGAGAATCGCTGGCGTGGGTCGGACGCATTGCTCCTGAAAAAGGACTTGAAGATGCGATCGCCGCTATTCACAAACTCAACATCCCACTCCACATCTTTGGCAAAATCGAAGATATTGCCTACTGGCAGCGGATTCAAAACGCGTATCCAGATGCTCCGATTCATTACAGGGGGTTTTTGCTAACCGAGGATCTCCAAGCTGCCTTGGGGAAATGCCGAGGATTAGTCATGACGCCGAAATGGATTGAAGCCTTTGGCAATGTTGCGATTGAAGCGCTGGCATGCGGAGTACCGGTCATTGCTTATCGGCGGGGTGGGCCTGCTGAAATTGTGCAACACGGAACAACAGGATGGCTGGTTGACTCTGATAATGTGGATGGTCTTGCAGAGGCGATCGCCCAGTTAGATGGTCTCGACCGTCATGCCTGTCGCCAACAGGCAGAGGACCAGTATTCGTTAGCGGCAATGGGCGATCGCGTCATCAATTGGTTAACCGATGTTTGGATTTCCCATCATGAGTTGAGGCTCTAGCGACAGAATACTCGGTGATTCAATCTGACCACATCACCGGAACACTGTCGAGACTGTCTTAATTAATACCGTATGAGTGCACGTCTTTCGATAACCTAAGTCGGTTACAATAAATGTCTTCGCTTCCCTAATCACTATTTCGGGCGGTATGTGCGCAAGGTGACCGAATAATCTAGGTCATCCCATCACGTGTATGAAGTGTGACCAGGAGACTTCAGCCTAAAAAGTGATTTAAATGAGGTATTGCTTTACGATCAGTATATTCTCCGGAAAACCTGACAGTCTGAATGAAGCAATTCAGTAAGGCAGCAATGTAAAATGTTAAGAAACTCTTAAAAAGTTTTACAATAGGTGTGATGATAGGAGGCGACGCATGTTTCATAGACTTGCAGAACAACATCGCCAGTTTGTCCAAGACTTAGTTATGAACTTGCAGGCACTTGCTACCGTATTGGAGCGCCGAGGTTATCTAGCGTCTTGCTACACATGTGGCGATCAAATGAATAGTGCATCATTCATGGTCAGCTTGGGGGAGAATCATCTGATTCGATTTTTGGTGTCTGACTATGGAATTACTTGGACAGAGATGCGCGATGACCGTGAATTGATGAAGTTAGAGGGCGCAGAAGCGATTAGCCAGCTCCAAGAGCTTGCTAACATTATTAAATATGAGTTGCTGCCTTCAAACCAAGGAAATCAGCATGCTTCTGCAACTCCTGTTCTTGGCTAAAATTCCGTCCTGAAAGGACTCGATGAACAAGGAAGAGGGCAGTGCGACTAAGTCGCACTGCCCTCTTCCTTGTTTGTTGATGGTTTGGAAATCAATGATCCGCCAGTGTCACACGTTAGTTACAACACAAATAG
>JBCCWF010000231.1:0-9952 GCA_039194035.1 Cyanobacteria bacterium P01_E01_bin.6
GAACAAGTTGTGGAGGTCATGATGCCTGCCTAAGTCTCTTTTTTCTTCTTAAAACAAAAAAACTTCGAGAACTTTGCCAAGTCGTGTAAGTTCCTGATTTGGAGGCTAATCAAAACCCTTGATATACAAGAACTTTAAATAACTCACATAATGCGTAATATATTGAGTTGAACAGGCTGATAACGTAAACCAAGAAAAACTTAACGGGATTGTGGACGCGGAGTGCCCCACAACCCCGACTAAAAAACAAGCCCGCCATGGCTTAATGAGAGAGCATTACACCATACGTGCTCTTTTTTAGATTGGTCTGCTTCATTGGGAATTCATTGATCCTAAATAGCGTTCAAGGTAGGGAGAAAACACTTCGTAAATCAGAGTGAGTGGCTGACCATCATGCCAAAATAAATAGTGGCGACCCCAAAATGGCCCCGACTCCCCAAACGCATCTTCTAAGACGGCTGAATCCCCATAACAAATCCCCCTCACGTCGCGATACAGCTCCGTTTTTAGCTTGGCAAGGCTGGCCCAAATCGGCAGCGACCGATTTTGCAGATACTCATCCACATGACTCGCTTCCCACCAAGACGTCGCATAGGCAAGTCGCTGCCCTGATGCAGTGCGTAGCCAAACCTGTCGTCTCAAGCGCGGCCCAGGAACCTGTTGAATCACCATTGGAGCGCTGTCTAAATCTTCTCCAATCATCGACATGTCAATCACATCAACTTCTGTCGGTTCACCCGTCAGAAGCTGCAAGTGGCGAGTAGGAGACCCATCCCCTAAGAGCAATACCTGCCAGGTTGGCGAGAGCTGAGCATGGGGCAATCCTCGCTGTACCGCAGCCTCACCGCCTGTCCAAAGTGCCTGTAAGGTATGCCACTCAGTAGCCGGTGGCTGTGAATCGATAAGATTAGAAAGTAAGTTCAAAAGATGTTACAAAAATTCATCTGTATACTTGCATGATAATAGATTTTCTAATGTCATTCTCTTGATTCTGGGCTTATAACTTAAGCCGGGAAGAATTTAGTGAGATTCTGGGGCTCCGCGCCCCAGCATCTCACCTTAAAATACAAGCCTGATTTTGAATACACAGCCTTAACTTGATTCTGTTATTGTTTGGTGTGGCTTGTTTGAGTGGACTCTATCCTCTCTGCCATATCGGCCATGATTCATCCACTTTAAGCAAGGAGACATGCCCCTATGCTGACTGACCTACAAACGCGGAAACTCGTCAAGTTTTTTAGTATGTATGACGCAGATTATAAGGGACACATCAATTGTTCTGACTTTGAGAATATTGCCAAAAAACTGGCGAAGCGGAGAAATTGGTCGTTGCGATCGCCACGCTACATCACCTTATCCAATCAGTTCACCTACGATTGGAAGTGTCTGAAGCGCGATGCAGATAAGGGGCATGATAAACAGGTTTCGTTAGAGGAATGGCTCACCTATTATGATGGCGTGTTGGGTGATCCTGATGCGTATCAGAAAAGTGCTCAGCAGCTGATGGATTTAGTTTTTGACGCCTTTGATGACGACGACGATGGAAAAATTTGTGCTGAAGAATGGGGAGAATTTCTAAGCGTTTTCAATGTCTCCCCAGTCTATGCTCCGTTAGTTTTTCCTGGCTTAGACGCCGATAACAGCGGATTCCTTTGTAAAGACGAGGTGAAAGCTGCATTTCACGAATTCTTCTACAGCAATGACGTGAATTCCCCAGCCAATCAGATGTTTGGCCCGTTTTAAGAACTAAGTAGCTCAGCATAAACAAACTGAAAACCTAACGGTTCTGCAATTCAGTCACCGCTAACAATTAGGTGCCCCTTCTGAAGAGACATACAGCCATGCGTCCCTAGGGTTGAGTATGTTCATGACTTGGCAATCTTCTCAAAATTACAACGAAGAAATAAGGGTTTGGGGCACGCCACGCGCACCCCAAACCCTTATTTCTTCTGTAAGCTTTGCCAAGTCGTGTATGTTACTAACCTGCAAAGCCCTAACCTAAAAAGTGTTTTGCGGTCAGGTCAGATGCCTCAACACCCATCAAAACAACGAGTGGCTTACGTCCATCAAAAATATCATGGAGGTCGAGGCGATCGCCCCTCAAATTAAAGTCTCGGATTTTATCAACACCTTCTCTAGGGCTGGAGAACACGTAGCGATCTTTTCCCTTGCCCGCTCTTCAAAACATCCTTGCCTCGACCGCCCACAAGGATATCGTTACCGCCCTGTCCAATCAGCGTGTCTCTGGTGATTCTTATAGTCTTTGCATACTAGCGAATTGCTTGCTTTGTTTCGCACCATGTTTGTCGTGATTTTGACGCTAGGGAGACAATAGATTTGTGAAATTACTGATATTCAGATCATTAAAGAAGTACATCGGCATCATTAAAACCAGTTTCTAAATCCTGCGCTGCTCGCGCAGCAGGCTATGCAGGAGTTAGGGGTTTTATATTTAATGATGTTTACCTACTTATCAGGAGGGGCAATGACATTGCCTCAGGCTTGAGTTCTTTTGCTGAAGCCGAATTAGGCACTAATGTGTTCGTCAATACAAACCATGTTGAGTATGCAGATAACGGATACTGAGCTTAGGGTGTTGTTACGGTTACCCTCGTCTTGTGGATTTATCGCTACCATCAACAGGGTTAGCAACATGAGAGAAACACGATAAGGCTTGTATTTAAGGCAGGATTCTGGGGCGCGAAGCCCCAGAATCCTGCTAAATTCTTCCCGACTTAATTGATAAGCCCACGGTAAAGACTAGGGTCTTCTTTGCCTAGATCATCCCAAAGCGTTGAATAATCCTTGCCTAACGATGGCCCGTTCTTAGAAATGACTACTGACAACCAAACTGGACAAATCGAGTACCACTGCAATGCAAGAATCCTGCCCATTTTGCGCCATTGTCCATGAGAATAAACCCGTCAGTACAGTGTATGAAGACGACACGATACTGGCTCTGATTCCACTTCATCCTGTTTATCCAGGAGCGTGTATGGTCATTCCTAAAGCTCACATTGATCATTTCACCGATATCCCGGATGAAACAGCTGCGCAAATCATGATTGTTGCGCAGCACATTGGCCGAAAAATCATGACGGTTTACCACCCCCTTCGCATTGGTATGGCAATTCATGGGTTTAATGTGGCCCATGCCCATCTCCATGTCTTTCCTCAATATGATCCCTTAGACATCATGTTCAAGCATTATGCCCATGTGAAAGATGGCAAGGTGTCGTTTGAACCAAAAGATATTCCACCACCGAAGCGAGAGGTACTGGATCAAATGGCAAACGCGATTCGCATTGATTCGCGATCGCCCATCCTGAGTGATTCACCAACCTAATCTCCATAGCGCTAAGTAGCTTGGCGTTATTAAACTGTAAAAACCTGGAGAGCGCCCCGGAGTGGCGCTCTCCAGGTTTTTAAGGTGAGTTTATTTATGTCTATCTAGCTAAAAACGATTGATTTAAAAACAAAGGGGAGGACAGCAGTGCTGCCCTCCCCTGAAATTTATTCTGTTGAGATTTTAGAAATCTCTAACCACCCATAACTTCCTGTAATTCGCCGGGACGAATAGAAAGTTGCTGGGTGTTGTCGCCACGAACAATGGTAAATTCCAAGGGTTCGTTAATTTCGCTTCGTTCAACGATGCGCTGAACTTCCTCCGCAGAGGTCACATCGTCGCCATCAATCTTTGTGACAACATCTCCTCGACGAATGCCACCTGTTGCTGCCGGACTACCGGGTGCAACACCGATGACTAAAATTCCATCAACTTCTGGCACTTGGAATCCAGAATTGGGGTCGCTGTTGATCTCTTTTGCAATGTCTGGCGTTAGGGTTGCCATGCGAATACCAATGAAGGGGTGCGGAATCGCTTCTCCCCTGGATAAACGTCCCTGGATTTCCTTCGCAGCATCAATCGGAATCGCAAATCCAATTCCTTCTGCATCTGCGCGAATGGCTGTGTTGATGCCAATGACTTCTCCTCGCTCATTCAGCAAGGGCCCCCCGGAGTTTCCAGGGTTGATAGCAGCATCCGTTTGAATAAAGTCGATGCGTTTGTCAGGAATACCAACCTGAGAACTGGATCGGTTGAGGGTGCTAACAATCCCTAACGTAACGGTATTGTCTAGTCCGAGAGGATTACCTACGGCGATCGCCCAGTCTCCTACCTTCACGCGTTCTGAATTGCCTAGGGGTGCGACAGGAAGGTCATCGCCCTCTATTTTAACGACCGCAAGATCAAGGGTGTCATCTGCTCCCTTCACTTCACCTTGAAATGTTCGGCCATCTCGCAAATTAACCGTAACAGTGTCTGCTCCACTGACGACATGGGCATTGGTCAATACAATTCCCGTGCCATCTACGATGAAGCCGGATCCTTGACCTCGCTGGCGAAACTCGCGCTGTTGGGGAAATTGCTGAGAAAACTGATCACCAAAAAATTGTCGGAAAAAGGGATCATTAGAAAATGGATTTTGTCCAAATTCTCGAGTGACAACGCGCTCTGTATCTATCCGCACAACAGCTGGCCCGACTCGATCCACAGCAGACGCAACAAAATTCTGAGTGGTTGTCGGGGTCGGTACCTGAGCGACTTGTTCCGATACCGTATCATCCACTTGAATCGCTTGAGTCCGAATTTCCCCCGTTGCGAGAGATTGAGGCAAAAAGCGGGGCGGCAGCTGATACATCCCAATTAGGGTCAAGACGACGCCCAACACGACAGCCACGACGTGGCTTCTCAGTTTTTTGAAGGGACTGCGCGATCGCTTCGACGGTGCCATAGATTATCTTCTCCAATACTCAGTGCACAATAGTCAAGATTCAAAAGTCAAAGAAAAATTATCATGCTTTCCTGGAGAAGGATCGCCCCTTTGTGCCATCACTCTCTCCAGGTTGCACCTGATGAATCCTTTTCTTGATAAGTAGCTGGCCATAATGAAACGTCCCCTGCCAAATCCTGTGTTGCATGCTGCTCGAGCGGCACAGGATTTGGGGCTTTGATTTTAATGACGTCCAGGTACGTAACAGAACACCCACTTAAGTGTTGCCATCCTCATCTCATCTCTTCATTGTTCCACACGAAATAGTGAACGTGTTAACGCGCTAAGGTGTGACATGGGCAAGAGAGGAAAATGACGGATTGGTTCTCCCAAAAGAACCAATCGGGGCTTATAACTTAAGCCGGGAAGACTTTAGCGGGATTCTAGGGCTCCGCGCCCCAGAATCCCGCCCTACAATACAAGCCCCAATCGACACAGACATAAATTTAATTGAGGCTGATTAATTGAGGCTGATTTTAACGACTTTATTCTTCTCTTCTTCTGCTTTGGGCAGCGTCAAATGCAGAATGCCATCCCTGTACTCAGCTGTCGCTTCTGTGTTTTGTACCCGTGACGATAGAGGAATCACCCGCTCAAAGTGACCATAGTGAAACTCGCTGCGAGTGCCTCCTTTCCCTTCGACAGGTGTTGCCGATTTGCGTTCACCACTAATTGACACCGACTCCGCTGTCACTTCGATGGACAACTCTTCAGGCTTCATACCAGGAACTTCAAGCCTTAAGGAAAATGACTCTTCATTTTCCTCTAGTTCAGCAGCTGGAATAAATTGAGCGTTACCTCGCCGTTGGATAGTAGTGGGAGCAATGAAATCATCGAACAAGTGATTCATCTGACGCTGAAGTGTATCAATTTCTCGAAATGGGTCAAATCGCTGTAGTTGTGTCATCTCAAGACCTCCGTTTTCGAACAAAGATGAGAAAGATTGTGTGAGGTTCATCAACGAACCCACGACTACATGCTAAAAAAACAGATGCCGAACCTGGAAACGGTTCTAACGACTTTTACGCTAGGGATTCCCGAACATGTCCCAAAAGCAATCGATTCTTTCTAAAAAGAAAATTTTGTATAGCAGTCCGCACGTAGCTTAGGACATATATTTTTGTGGAAAGCCTCGCGGAGCGCGGCTTTCCACAAAAATATTGGTTCAACTTAAGCGCGGAGCGCTATAGCGTGATGAAATGCATGGAATGCTGATCAATCTGACTCGATGCAAACGATCGCCTTTGCCAGGGTTGCCATCATCATCTGCGTTACTACTAAATGGCGCGATATCTAAAGACTATGCACCGTGATATCAACAATCCCTCGATAGCCCTGGATAGCTGCGTTTCTAAGCCTTGATTCGCTCGTCTATCGAGACATCAATAGTCGGTAACTCATCTTGTTCTGATGGATAGCCTATCCTCGTCACATTAGGATGAGACGTAAACCTAAATCGATTCTTGCCTTCCGCTTTTGCTCGATACATCGACTGATCCGCTTCAACGATCAAGGTTTCCAGACTTGTACCATCAAACGGGTACATACTAATGCCGATACTTGCCGTGATTGAAATGCTTTGATCTTGCAGGAGAAATGTTTCTGAGAGGGTTGATAGCAATTTTTGGGCAACCTGTCCTGCCTTCTGTTGGCTTGGAATGGCAGGCAAAATGATCACGAATTCATCGCCTCCCAATCGTGCAACAGTATCACTGCTTCGCAGAGACCCCCCAAGGCGTTTTGCCACAGCCTTCAGCAGTAGGTCGCCGACCACATGACCTTTAGAATCATTGATGCGCTTGAAGCCATCCAAGTCGAGAAATAGAAGTGCAATCAGTTGTTCGTTATATTCAGCCCACTCGATGGATTGGATTAAGCGTTCTTGGAAGAGTTTCCGATTCGGCAATCCTGTGACGGCGTCATGGTAGGCCATTTCCCTCAAGTGCGCACCAGTTTGTCGCAATTCGGCATTGGATTGCACGAGTTCCGCTGCAGTGCGGCGCAGTTCGTCTTCCATGCGCTTCCGCTGAGTGATGTCGTGAATGACGCCGACTAAGAACAAATTTCCAGCTGAATCTTTGTGGAGCGATCGCTTCGTAGAAATGATGTAAGTGTGGCCAGTTGCGTTTGTGAGTTCGCCTTCACTCTCACACTCAGACTCACTCGCAAATGCGGTTTCATCATGTTGTTGTAGTGCACTAGCTTGATGAGGGGGCAGAATTTCACTTTCATGCTTACCAATCAGTTCATCAATCGGATATCCAATAAACCTGCTGTAGGCTTCATTGAGTCCAATCAATCGATGATGATTATCTTTGACGAAAATGGGATCCGGAATCGTGTTGATGACAGAGTGTAAGAACTCTTTCGATTTTTGAAGTTCACCTTCTAGGTGAGCAATGTAACCCGTAATTCCAATGGCTGAAGCCATCAAAGCCATGATCGGTGGCACAATTGGAATCCACCAACCGCCGATAAACACAACATATCCAATGGCCGTTAGGGTCACACCAGACAGAAACAAGAGAAGCAGCACTTTGATAGGCGATCGCACGCGCCAACTAAGAGATGCCCCTAAGATCGACCAAACCAGTATCCAAGCCCATTCTGCAAACTCTGGCCAAATCTGGATCAGTGTCCGCCCATCCGCAGCAGCACTGATAATCTGACTCACGAAATGAGCATGTAACTTCACGCCAGGCATGAGTTGATTGTCTGGCTGTCGACCACTCAGAGGCGTATAGAAAAAATCTTGCAAACTTTGAGCACTAGAACCAATCAGTACGATGCGATCGCTCATCAGACCCGCAGGAATATCACCATTCAACACCTCAGTGAAGGAGATAATCTCGAATGGCTCCGGATTGGAATGAAAGTTTGTGATGATTTGATATCCACCATTATCGATGCCAACATAAGCACCGTCATGTTGATCCAGTGGATTGAAAATAGCATTTCCTAACTGCAAATAATCTGGATTGCCCCGTTCTGCACCATGGGCAGTAATTCCATCTTCAGCGAGATAGAGTTGTGCAAGTTTCAACGCGAAGCTTGTGTAAAACTCATTCCCGTCATTTGTAAATAGGAGCGAACGGCGTACGCGTCCATCCCTATCTAGCAGCACATCATTAAAACCCACTTGATTGAGCTGCTGAAGAATTTCGGGAGGCCTTATTCCTACCTCATAGCGATCAGATCGTTTTTCAATGCCAATAAGATTAGGAGTTGTTTCAAAGACCTCTGCAAGTTGGGCTGCTCCATCACCTACTGGTAAATCTCGATAAATGTCTAGACCGATTGCTCTTGGAGATTCGGTTTTAATATTTTCGATAGCTGTGGCCATAATTCCATCCGAAATTGGCCAAGAGTCTAATGATGAAATATCGTTGTCGTCGATATATACCAACACAATGCGATCATCTGGTTTTTCGCCACGGCGCAACTGTAACAGCTGATCCAGGGCTGCTAGTTCAACAGTCTCCAGAACTCCCAAAAGACGAATTAGAATAACAACGCCAGTAACGCCAGCGGCAGTCAGCCAAACTCGTCGGTTGCCCTGTAACCAAGGTTCAATTTTTACCTGAACACTAGCCCAGTCAATCTCTCTGTTCATTTACAATGATTTGTTACATGTTAACCACGGATGTTTCTGAATTAGAAAGCATATGTTGTAAAAACATCCAGTCACGTATCGCACCCTGCTTGAAAGCACCTGAAACAGAATTCCCTAGTTTTGGTGAGAGTAAACGTACCCAACACCGTACGTGTCTCCAGTCAGTTTACTCTCCAGCAACGACTGGAGGTGTAATCATATACTGCACCCCATTGATGCAAGAGGAGCGACCTAACGACAATCACTCCAAGAACTAAACCATTGGCGATGATCTCAACGGTACACGTCGAGCACTCATTGATTGTGAACATGCACTCTTATTACACAATCTCCTCATCATCAGTACATTGTTAGCTGATACTACTATCTACTTTACTGTTCGGGATTAAAGACAGTAAATCACCCTCGGTTCCTAAAGTCTTTTTACTTTGTATACCTGAATAACCCATGAAACACGCAGAGATCACCTTTTAGGCACATAAATTTTACTCCAGCCTTACAGGGAAAGGAGTCTAATGCTTTACAGAAACTTTGTTAGTAGTAGATAACCCTTCACGAAAGCCGTCTAAGTATTATCCTCAATAATAAGATAGGTTAAGTGAGTTTAACTTTTAATGTTCTTTGCGCGAAAGCGTATACAAATTGATATCCTCGTTTCCAAAGTAAACGTTTCTTTAAGTCGGGGATTATAACAATGACAGTCAAAAAACATTTAGGTCAGTCACTATCGATGATGGCACTTCTGGCATTCGCCAGTGTGGGAATTATTTCCCTCATGGTGTTTCAGAGTGGTGTGCTCTAGTCGCTTTTTCCGAGTAAATTTGTCAATCAGATAATCCAGATAGTCTATTTTTCTGAGATGATACACGCATTCTGGAGCCTGTCGAAGATTGTCTAGACAATGAAGCTACTCGTCTCGCCCTGAGCAGCTTGCCTGCTCCTCGCATCATAATAAAGGTCTTCCAGAGAGATGCTGAATAATGCATCTCTCATTTTTTTATTTAGCCTGCTCCACAGTGCAAAGGTGACCCAGTCTCCTGCATGCTGAGCATCGGGTTTCTGGTTCGCTAGTGGCTCAACCGTTTCACCCACCGCTTCTAAAATATGTCCTAGCGAAATAGTTGATGGATGCCGTTTAAGCTGATATCCGCCGTATACTCCTCTGATTGAACTCACAAGATTTGCTCGTCGCATTTCAATCAGTAATTTTTCTAAATAGGGTGCGGGTAGACTCTGTCGTTGGGCGATCGCCGTCACCGAGGCAGGGCCGTAGTTAGGCCGGAGCGCCAAATCAAGGAGTGCTTTGACACTGTAATGGCCACGAGTCGTTAACTTCATCATGAGATGAGATTTTCAAACATTAAGCAGTAGACCTCTTGCATAATTGGTTGCACGATATGGTATTGACCCTGATATACCCTCCTATCACAACCATATCTAATGAACTACGAAGCAGCCCAAACCCTTAATAGAAAAAACTTTAAGCGATTCACAGGTGTTCATCAAC
>JBCCWF010000232.1:0-9892 GCA_039194035.1 Cyanobacteria bacterium P01_E01_bin.6
AAACTTTTTTTTACCCCCTATTTTTTTACTGGTCTTTTATGCCGCCAATCAACCCAACCCACACAATTACACCCTTTGTGTCTACTTGTTTTTTCCCCCCTTCAAAAACGACAGTTCCCAAGATGGTTTGAATTTAGGGAGTTTGCTTACGTGGCCTAGTACTCTGCCAGGAAATAAATGAGGGGTACATCATCTGTTTCCCCGTCTCCGGCTGGCAAGCCAAACTGGAGACTATGGCTTCAGTGCCATCCAGAGCCATAGTCTCTAGATGCTTGTTCCCAGTGTCTCGCTGGGAACAAGCATCCGCATCTCTCAAAACAACAATAGCCGAGTACTAGAACCCACAATGAATGGTTCCGCTAGTGACTTGTGTCGTAACAGTTTTAGCTGCCACGAACGTTTCAAACCACGTTGGTAAAGACTGCGTAGCCTAATTTTTATTTAATTTCTACTGAGATGGAATACCTCAAATCAGATGTATTGGTTGTTGGTGGTGGTACAGGCGGAACAGCGGCGGCTATCCAAGCAGCGCAACGAGGAGCCCACGTCATTTTGGTCAGTGAGTTTTCATGGCTGGGTGGCATGCTCACGTCCGCAGGGGTTTCCGCCCCTGACGGCAACGAACTTGAAGCATTTCAAACAGGGCTTTGGGGTGCGTTTCTGCGGGAATTGTGCCATCGTCAAGCCGGGGGAATGAATCACGGCTGGGTCAGTTTTTTCACCTATCACCCGCAAACTGGAGCTGATATTTTTTCGGATTGGGTCTCTGCACTACCCAATCTTCAGTGGATTTCAGGGCAAGTGCCTCTAGAAGTCAATCGAATAGGCGATCGCCTCTCATCCGTACGTTTTGCAGACTATCAAATCGAAGCCCATATCATCCTTGACGGCACTGAGTTGGGCGATGTACTTGCTCTTGCTGATGTAGCCCATCGTTGGGGGTGGGAACTTCAGTCCGAGTTTGATGAACCCAGTGCACCAACAACAACAAATCAACTAACAGAAACCTATCCCGTGCAGACACCCACCTGGGTGGTCATGATGCGAGATTTTGGTGAAAACGCCAATGCTCCCCACATTCCATCGTCATCGTCAGTTTCCACAAATGCGTTTGAAGGGTTTATGGAGGGGTATGAGCCGTCTCATTTTCTAAACTATGGTCGATTACCGGACGATCGCTTCATGATCAACTGGCCTCAGAAAGGCAATGACTATAGCCACGATCTGAATCGCCTCATTGCATCCCCAGACAAACGACATAAATGCTTCCAAGAAGCGCTAGATCACTCTCATGCATTTGCTTCTGAGATTCAAACTGTTATGGGACAACGCTATGGGCTAGCCACGGACATGTTTCCGTCGAACATGTCGAGTCTTGGGGGGGGTGCGTTTGCTCTTCAGCCCTATATCCGCGAAAGTCGTCGGCTTGTTGGCGTCGTCACGGTGCGTGAACAGGATATTTTGCCTCAAGTCCAGGGGCAAGTAGCCGCACTACCAATCGATAAAGATGGTCGATCAGACGCGATCGCCTTTGGCAACTATCCCAACGATCATCACTATCCAACTCCTGAATCTGAGACTCTCACGCTGGCTCCGAAGTCAATCCAGTGGGGAGGACGATGGACAGGGACTCCGTTCACAATTCCCTATCGCAGCTTGATTCCTAAGGCAGTTGATGGATTAATGGCATGTGACAAAAATATCTCGGTTTCCCATATCGCCAATGGGGCAACCCGACTGCAACCTATTGTGCTGGGTATCGGCCAAGCAGCTGGCATGGCGGCCGCTTTATGTGCCGAGCGCCAGTGTCAACCACGAAAGCTTCCCGTCCAAGTACTCCAAGACGCACTCCTCACAGAGGCGATCGCCCCAGCTGCGTTGGTTCCGTTGTTTAATTGCCCTCCGTCTCATCCACATTGGTTGAGGTTGCAGCGGCATTATCTAGACGATCCCGGTCAATATCCAGCCAACGGCCATGAGGTTCTGCCCTCCTCGCCATCGCTAGCGATTCGGAAGGGCGATCGCTTCGTAGGGCACTTTCGACGTCATGATATCCAGCACTATAGGTTTGAAATTCATAAACCAATGTCAATAGCAAAGCCATGGGTCAGATTGGTGACTGTAAATGCAACAATCGATACTCAGCTAATGCATCTCCCTGAGCTGTGTTTAGTAACAGTATGGGGAATATTGAATCAGCATGCTCAGTGGTTATTAGTCAATTGGATTCAATTATAAAGAAATCATCAAAACCAATTTCTTTGTTTAGATATAAAAAGATTTCATTAATGCTTATGGTCATGAAAAGAAGATACTTCGGCTTCGTAAAGAAACGGTCTCGTCCTAGAAGTTTCTAGTTCCGACTAACAGAGCCAATTGACCTGCCATACACCTACAAGCATTAATATATATGGCACAAGCAGTATTGAAAGTCTTTCGATTTCAGGTTTTAGCAGTCAGGAATCCGTGATCGATGTGAGACGAGATCTGGTTGTAATATTGAACCGTTCAACCTAGAAACAACACCCTAAATCGCAAGCAATCTTTTAAATCGCTTTTGATTTCTTATTACATCCTTTAAATTACTGAGAAGCCCATTCTGATATATCAAAAAGATACTTAATTCTCTTGAAAAGTACGTGCATTCATCAAAAAACCTTACTGAAATTTTGTATTAGTCAATGTTGAGACAAGAACTAGTTAAGCTAATGGTTTTGAAATGAAAATTTCCTGATTGTAGCGCTGAGTTTCGTAGCAATGAATGTCACCTTTGTGAGTTCTACGAGATTTTTATGGCTTCTTATACCTGGATGATTTCGGCGGGATTACTATTCGCATCTGTTTCCTTCGGCATGCTTGAAAAAATACAACCTTCACATGCTGTTGGCCAATCCCAGTATCCTTCTTTTAGCCTTTCACAAGACTCTGATACAGTTCATGTCCCAATGAACTTCAATAATACAATTGAACTCCAAAATCAGACCCAGTCTGCTCTCGAAAATTCAGGTTTGACGGCTCACCGTGGAAGCGGGAGAAATTGTGCAACGTCACCTTGTTCATAGGTCACGGTTCTAACGTATGAAAAGAGTCAGACTTCAATACAAACAAGACCGTATGGACAGCTAGCTATTGATCAGCAACTATTGGAGTTCAGAAAATTTAATTCGTGGATCGACGAATTTCAAGAGTAAATCTGCAAGAAGATTGCCAATGATCAATAAAATTGCGCCCATCATTAGGCTTGCCATGACGAGATATAGATCCTGTGCTTGAACAGCTTGTAAACTCAATCGCCCTAAACCTGGCCAATTGAAAAAATTCTCGATGATAAACGATCCGCTCAATAGACTTGAGAATTCAAATCCGAGCAGCGTAATCAGGGGATTGACAGCATTGCGTAAGGCATGAATGTAGATCACCTTATTTTCAGGTAATCCTTTGGCTCGCGCTGTTTGAATATAGTCTTGGCGCAACACATCGAGTAACTCTCCACGTGTAATTCTCTGCAACCCTGCATATCCTGTGAGGCTTAACGCGAGAGTTGGTAGAATCATGTGCCACAAAATATCGATGATTTTGCCGAATGGGGTGAGATCAGACGAATTAACGCTAACCATATCGCCAACAGGAAATAGGGGAGCCGTTAACTGAGCTAGAAATAACAAGAGTAATCCAGTGATCAGGGTCGGAACACCTTGCCCGATATAGCTGAAAACACGGAGGAATCGATCAATAAACCGATTTTGATGAACAGCTCCAATAATTCCCATCGGAATGGCGATCGCCCATGTGATCACGATCGATGACAGAGACAACAGAAGCGTTGCCGGGATTCGTTCAGCTAGTAATGACGTAACCGATCGACCATAAATAAAGCTTTGGCCAAAGTCTTGATTGATAACGACATTGAGTAACCACTGAAAATATTGCTCGACTGGGTGACGATCGAGCCCAAATTGTGACGCGTAGGCTTCGATGGTTTCCGGAGTAATCTGAGGATTGAGTTCCAGCTGACTTAAGTAATCTCCAGGAGCCATCTGGATGATGGTAAAGCTTAGGGCAGAAGCGAGTAAAAGGGTTAGCACAGCTTGTAGCAGGCGCTTCATGATGTACCCAAATGTATCACTCGCAAAAAAGCCAACGACGTTAGTCACAATGGGTTTTAGTCGTTCCTTTGCAGAATAAACGCCGTTTGTAGTCATAGGTTAATGTCAGAAAAGTAGATAAGGCTATACTGCAATCTTGCGAATGATAATTGAAACGAATAAAAGTTATCCAGAAGGATAAACCAGGTACTAAGCTCAAACTCACCTAATTTTGCGTATTTAGGTGGTTGTCCCCCGCTGGCGGCGGAGGTCAATCAATCAATTTAAAGTCAATACGAGACAAGGCTGACAATCGGAACATCGGGCAATTTTGCCCGACCCTTGAGTTCCGTTAACTCAACAATAAACCCAAAGCCCACAAGCTCACAGCCTGCCTGCAGGACAAGACCTGCAGTCGCAGCAGCGGTTCCTCCAGTCGCAATGAGATCATCCACAATTAACAGTCGGCTGGATGGCTTCAATGCATCTTGGTGAACTTCAATCGTATCCGTGCCATATTCCAATGAATACTCCATTGAATAAACGGCTGATGGGAGCTTACCAGGCTTTCGTACAGGAATAAATCCTGCACCTAACGTGTATGCCAGTGGTGTGCCAAAAATAAAGCCTCTGGATTCAATGCCCACAACATAATCAATTGACTGATCAGAAAAATTTTCAGCCAATTGATCAATTGAGTGTCTCAATCCATCAGGGTGTTGCAGCAAGGTTGTAATGTCTCGGAACAAGATGCCCGGTTGAGGGAAATCAGGAATATCCCGAATTAGCGATTTTAGTTCCATCGTTGAAGATTTTGCCGTACGTGCCCTACAAATCCTATCACTACTAAATCCGGAAACATTGTCATCAAAGCGTCATTCCACCACACGCACTCTTAATAGAGTCAAAAATTACACGCGCACAAATTTAATGCTTCAGTAAATACGCGTCCTAATATTTTAATGTTCTCATGTTAATCCTTGCTAAACGGATGACTCTCTTGTCTCACGAATGTCAAAAAAGAAATGAGAGATGTATTATTTATTACTAAAGGCACACTGGATTTAATGACATTAGAAGAGCTTAAAGAGCGATATCAGACTGCGCTCGATATTACATTAAACCAATTACAGTCTGCGACGTTGCTCAAAAGCCAAGCTAAGCAGCTTCTTTTACAGCTTGATCGAACCTCAGTAGAATCTCAACAACTATTGTCGCTGTTAGATCAGATGGAATATTCGATTGTGAACGCAAGAGAAACCATCATTGGACTGAGTCAAGATTTTGAGGTGTTCCTAGAAAGCTAGAGCGCATCGTTCATTTACAGAGGGATGAAAATTAAAAAACTCCGAGATATTTTGTTAGTGGTGGCTGCGCCACCACTAACAAAATACTTTCCTGTTCCTGCGCTTCTTCAGTTTAGGCAGCTCACTCAATGATGCATTCTAAGTGTCTTCCAGGTATCTTTATGAAGATACTGAAGATTGTTGAGAATTATACTCGAATTGAGAAAAATTGATCTAAGCTAGTAAAGCTATGGTGATGAAGTATAAATTAGCTTCTGAGCCATTTGCAATCGTCCAAGTACGTCACATAGTATTGCTGATATGAAAAGTGATGTTGATCTGATTAAACGCCTCAGCCCTAGCGCAATGGATCAGATCATGCTTTATCTCGCATTTAGCGCCATGCGAACGAGTGGTCATCGGCATGGTGCGTTTTTAGACGCTGCAGCAACTGCTGCAAAATGTGCAATTTATACCACTTATTTGGAGCAGGGACAGAACCTGCGAATGACCGGTCACTTGCACCATATTGAACCTAAGCGTGTAAAGGTGATTGTGGAAGAGGTTCGCCAAGCATTAACAGAAGGTAAGTTGCTGAAGATGCTCGGGACTCAAGAACCGCGCTATCTGATTCAACTACCGTATGTATGGGTTGAGCATTTTCCTTGGCAACCGGGGCGATCGCGCATTCCTGGAACAAGTTTGACCCCTCAAGAAAAGCGGCAGCTTGAGGAAAAGTTGCCTGAGAATTTACCTGATGCGCAAGTGGTTAATTCATTCCAATTTATGGAACTTATTGAATTTCTCCATACTCGGTCACAAGAAGACTTGCCTTCTGATCGCCATATGCCATTGAGTGAAGCTCTTGCCGAACATATCAAGCGACGACTGCTTTATTCAGGGACGGTTACTCGCATCGATTGCCCTTGGGGGATGCCATTTTACGCATTGACTCGCTCATCTTATTCGCCGGCAGATGATGAGGAGCGAACCTACATCATGGTTGAAGATACAGCGCGTTATTTTCGCATTATGCGCGATTGGGCAGAAAAAGCACCTTTGAATATCCGAATTCTGGAGGAATTAGATATTCCAGAAGAGAATGTTGAAAGAGCTCTTGAAGAACTAGATGAGGTTATTCGCAGTTGGGCTGATCGATATCACCAGTCTGGTGGAGATGGGTTCCGCTTACAAATGGTAATTGGGCCTCAAGAGTAAAAGGAACACGCTAAATAAGGCTTACAACTTAAACCGAAAAGAATTTAACGGGATATTAGGACGCTGAGTGCCCCAATATCCTTCCGTAACATACAAGGCCAAAATAATGGCTGTATTCGTTCTTGTTCATTTTTTAGCCTATAAAATGCTATCTGGTGATGCGTTAATCAACTCACTGAAACGGATGCAGTCTGTTTCAGTGAAAGGCGAGCTCATCGGCTTGAGCGGAGTGCTTTGGCTGGGTCTAGACGGCTTGCTTGAAGAGCGGGAAAAAAACTGGCCCCGATGCCAACGGTGATGGCTGAACTGAGGGACAGTCCAGCAACACTAACGTCAAACTGATACGGTAAGTCGAATCGCTGTGCAACAAAGGAGGTTAATCCATGCACAACGGAAATTGCAGCAACACCGCCAATAATACTTAAAATGACGGCTTCAAGAATAAACTGAATGAGGATTTCTTGCTGAGTCGCTCCAACGGCTCGCTTAATGCCAATTTCTGCGATGCGTTCTGTTGTTGAAGCAACCATAATATTTGCGATCCCAACACCCCCGACAATAAGGGCGATCGCGCCAACGACCGAAAGAGCACGAGAGGCTAATTGCAACGTTGTCTGCTGCTCCAAAATATCCTCAACATTATTCCAAACCCAAAATCTTTGCCCAGGAAATCTTTGCATCAAGAGTGCTTCAGCATTGTTTCCAAGTTCCTCCAATTGATTGAGATACGTTGGGCGCAAATTAATCAAATTGAATCGTTGTTGTCCCCATAATGCATGGTATATGGTCATTGGCATCAACAACTCTCCATCGGTCGGGCGATCGCTGTTGAGGGGTGTTTCAATGACTCCAATAACAATAAATGGTTGTTGGTTAATGTAAATTCGCTGATTCAGCAAGGATTGATCATCAGATAAGTGTTCGACGAGCTGCTCATCAATGATGACAACAGGGCGATAATTCTCAAAATCAGTTTCTGAAAAGAAACGACCATGAATGATGGTACGTCCAGTGGTTAAAAGATAGTCTTCAGTAATTGCTAACATTGCAGGATAGGCCTCTTTTGCTCTAAACAGAGTCAATTCAGATCCGACCCAACCCACTGAACTAATCGCTTCTAATCCTGACAAACGCTGTTCAAGAAATTCTAGATCACTAGATGTAATTTCAATTTGATTCGAATTTCCTGAAGCGCGCTGTGGATAAATCGACACTTGAGGAGCTTCTCGCTCAGCTAAGCGTTGTGAAATAATGACACGACTGATACTTCCAACCTGAAGCGTCGACATGACAGCTGAAACACCCATAAACACCCCAATAGACGTCAATGAAGACCGTAAAGGATTGCTGAGCAATGTACGCATCGTTAGACGAAGCAAGTCAACAGGAGCAAGACCCATTCAAAACAGTACTCTAAAGATCAAAGTAATGGACAATGCTACTGCAGATTGTTCTTCTACAGCTGTTCGCATCCGAACTATACAGCAAATATTATCTGGGCTAAAAGAAACAAATGACATATTGGGGATGTAGCGTTCATTCCCAATATGTCATCTAAATAATACTTTTTATTGTCAAAGATAGCATTTCAAAGCATGACATAAATCAAGGTATTCCAGGGCATGTTTTATTCCCGAAATATTTCACAATCATGTTCATGAGCTGTTAGCTATTTAACTTGCATGGTTGTCCTCTGCCAGATGCGAGGGACAACCACAAAAACACGTAAAATAGATGAATTGTAGCTTATTACTGAGCAAAAGCCTCGGCTCTGGTTAAATCTTGCTGCGCTACGATTTCTTGATTCAAAACATCGATTGCTTCTGAGTACTGAGGATCCGTCACTGTTCCAATCTGTTCGCGATTTTCCGACAAAAATTCAACTTGTTCCTCAGATAATTCAACGATAATATCTGGAGAAATTCCTTCCTTATTAATATCTCGACCGCTAGGAGTCAAATACTTGGCTACGGTGATGGCTAGGCCCGACCCATCACCGAGAGGACGTACTGACTGAACTAGACCTTTCCCAAAGGTTTGAGTTCCAATCAAAAGAGCGCGATCTTGATCCTGTAATGCTCCAGACAGAATTTCACTTGCACTTGCAGAACCACCATCAACGAGCACAACAAGAGGCTTGTCAGTTAAAAACGAACCGCCATCAGAAGACTGCTCATCTGAAATACCTTGTCGATTCACAGTAGAAACAATGGTTCCCTCATCGATCCACATTTCAGCAATTTCAATACTAGAGTGCAGCAATCCTCCTGGATTTGAACGCAGATCGAGAACATATCCATCGACTCCACGAGACTCTAGATCGTTAATTGCCTCTTCCATCTCTTCTGCTGCATTGGCACTGAACTGAGTAAGTCGAATATATCCAATGTTGCCAAGACCAGCTTCACTTCTGTACTCGTAGCGAACGGGGTGAATCTCGATACGCGCCCGGACAATATCAAAGTTAATTTCCCGATCGCCTCGCTTAACAATAAGCGTTACATCAGAATTAACAGGACCTCGAATGAGATTGACGGCTTCGTTAATGTCCATCCCGTCGGTTGAGTGACCGTCAATTTGAACAATGACATCACCGGACAAAATACCTGCTTCAAATGCTGGCGTATCTTCAATTGGTGAAACAACGACAAGCTCACTAGTTTCTTCATCTTGTGACAGCTGGATACCAACACCAGTCAACTCACCAGATGTATCAATTTGCATATTTCGGAATTCTTGAGGATCCATAAAACGTGTGTACGGATCTTCAAGCTGCTCCAACATTTCGCGGATAGCAGTGTAAGCTTCTTCGCGATCGCCATACTCTCGTTCTAAATAATCACGACGTACAGCTTGCCAATCCACTTGATTAAACGTTTCATCCACATACGTTCGATCAACAAGTTGCCATACTTCATCGACTAAGTCTTTGGGGCTATCTTGGAAAAATGCTTGGCTTCTGGACAAATGTAATCCGCCAACGATAGTTCCAACTACAGTAACGACAAAAGCCGTTGCGCTCAAAACCAGGAAACGCTTTACAACTGTCATGCTTTCAAAGACCTATATGACAACAAATAGACAAAGGTACGCCTAATCTAACATACCCGTCTCTATGACGGGGGAATGCGTTTGATTGTGACGGATCTTAATCCGTATCGACCTTAGTGGTGCAGAAAACTTTTTTGAGTCTCACAAGGCACAACTTAGATGTTCAAAATAGTGGCTGTAACCCATTGCCTTCGTGCGATTTTTGCAAAAATCTCAAGATCCTCGTTTTGTTAAGAGCTCTTTATTCATAGG
>JBCCWF010000233.1:0-9888 GCA_039194035.1 Cyanobacteria bacterium P01_E01_bin.6
AGGTCTTGGGCAACTCTGCCCAACTGGTGGTAGGTGCGGGCTTTGCTGTAGCGGTCGTTGAATTCAATGTTGATATCGAGCGCCTGTTGATAGTGCGATCGCGCCTGCTCATACTCCCGCAGCTCTTGGGCAACTCTGCCCAAGTTGTGGTAGGTGCGGGCTTGGCTGTAGCGGTCGTTGAATTCAATGTTGATATCGAGCGCCTGTTGATAGTGCGATCGCGCCTGCTCATACTCCCGCAGGTCTTGGGCAACGCTGCCCAAGTTGTGGTAGGTGCTGGCTTGGCTGTAGCGGTCATTCATTGCTTGGTGAGCCTGCAATTCTTGACCATATATCTCTTTCGCAGCTGCATATTGCTTGGTCATCAAATAACAATACCCCAGCAGATTTAGAGTAATGACATATTCACGCGCCCCCTCACCAGACTTCCACTCAGCAGGGTACTCTCTCAATGCCTGATCAACTTCTAAGGCCAATTTTAGGTTGCTCTGAATGTCCTGTGTCAGTTCAAAGTATTTATCTAAACAGAAAAAGATACTGACGCTATTGTGCTGCACTAGACAAATTTGCAACGCACGGTAAAGGTTTTCATACTCCAGTTGACAAAAGATGATCCCCATCTGCCGTTCTTGGGGATCTTTGGAGCCCATCAACTGGTTATACTGCCTCGCCAAGCCTTGATAGTGAGCCTTGAAGCCGTCGTAGAGAGCATCACGTGTGACAGCATTTAGGTCATTCAGCTTGGTTCGCAAAAAGTAGGGGAAGATGGGCTGAATGCTCAGAAATCCAGGAATGCTAGATTCATGGGACGATAACAACCCCCAGTGAATGGCCTCCTGCACCGCCTCATCAAACCGCTGAAAGTCATAGGCTTGAAACGGCTCCCGTTGCTGCAATTCAAGACCATACTGCTCCAAGAGCGGTCGAAAAATAAAGCTATTGAACGGAGCCAAACACACCAGCAGCTTTTGGGCGTCGGGCGACAGGTTGCTATGAGAATATTCCACACACTTGAGAATATTGTTCGTCTTATCCTCGCCCCCCGGATTTAACCCCACAGCCAAATCCACATCTGCCGCATTCAGCCCCTCCAAAATCTGTTGGGGCGTCTGCCGCGCCAAGTTCGCCAGCACCACTTCCATCGCCAGGGGATACCCCGCCAGCAGGTTCATCAATCGCTGAAAGCCCGCATCGAGACGCAATTCAGCAATGTGGTTCGCATCGTTCACCTGGGCAGCTAAGATTTTCTCCGCGAGCACCGACCGCGACTCTGGGTCGAGGCCGCGCAGGTGATACTGATGTGCCTGGCCATCCTGGGTAAAGGCATCCGCTAGCCATTCCTCTCCACGACGAGAGCCCAGCACCACCGTCGTGTTGCCTCCCCGTAGCAACAGCAAAAATTCTCGAATGGCATTCCGCTCCGCTTCCGGCAGCGTATTTTGAATCGCTAGCTCGTGTCCCGTCACCGACTCCAAATTATCCAGCATCACGCCATAGGGCTGTGTCCGCAGCTTTTCCGCGATATCCTCCATCTGGGCGGCAATGGGCATCGCTTCAAAGGCGGCAAACCCATAGGTGTCGGGATACAGCGTTTTGCCGATTTCTCGCAGGATGTGTTGCAGGGTGTGGGCTGACTCGTCGTACCCAAAATAAAACACATCGTTGACGAAGTGGGTGGTCTGCCACCAGTCCCGCAAATAGTTGAGCAGGGTGGTTTTGCCCGTGCCGCCCATGCCCCGCAACAGCAAAATATTGTGGCGCAGCAGGGCTTTCTCAATTTTCAGAATCTCCAGGTCGCGCCCCACAAAACCGTAGGTGGCTCCAGAAAAGCGATAGCGCTGTCGTCGCTGCATCAGATAGTCGGCTTTTGCCCTGCCTTCCAGCTCTTCCAGCTTTAGATCCACCTCGCGATTGGCATAGACCACCGGCAGTAACCAGTCTTCTAGCTCTACCATCTGGTTGAAGTAGACCCGTCGATTTTTCTGGTTGTAGAGTTCTTTGCGTCCCAGGCGGATGGCCTCGGGGATGCCCTGCTGGGCAAAGAGCTGACTGTAGAGCGTCTTCATCATCAGGGCGGCGGCTGTCACCGTGACGGAATAGCCCATGGCCACGACCATCTGCACCCCCGCCGCCATGAGCCGGCTACCCAAGCTGGTTTCGCGACCGTCGATGCCCTGTAGGGGCGCACAGCCGTGCGCCCCTATGATAGCTGATGCATCGGCCTCAGAATCTGCAGCAGCGTCATTGGGCGACTGGCTAGTCGCCCCTGCGGAACGCACCTGTTTCCCCGATTGGCAGGCATTCAAAATGCAGATGGGGATGCCCTTATTCGTGAGCAGATCGGCGAGTTCTTCGGCCTCCACCGGATCAGCGTTGCCTTTTTGCTCTCCCTCTAGAAATAAAAACGCCTTCACCCCGTCATAGGGTGCCATATCCGATCGCCCATACCGCTGCTGAAATACGTAGCGGTCATTCTCAACGCCCTGCTGAAACTGTTGATAGGTCAACAACCCACCGTGGGCATCAAAGTGGACGATGTGATAGTGCCCGGCTTTTCCCTCTAAATGCTCCGACAATTCTTGGAACGTGCCGGGACGCAGCAGCTCGATATTGACGCGCAAGCGTGCCTGCTGGATAGCATCGATGAGTGGACGAGAAATGGTGCGATAGCCCACATCAGCTTCTTCGTCTGGTCGGGCGGTCACAACGAGCAGATTGATCGTCGGGGACGGGCGCAACTCAATGGGCGTGACGCCACGTTGAAACCGCTTTCGGGTAAACACGCTTTCGACCGCCAACGGTTTTGGCTGGTTGGGATCTTTGAGGGCTTCCCAATGGAGGGCTTGAAAGTCGGGGGAGGTTCCCTCTATTTCGACTCGCACCTCGCTTAATCCATGGCGACAGGCTTGCTGGTAGTCGCTGTAAGCATCGGGATCTTGCTTAAATACCTGGTTAAACAGCTCTTCGCCATAGGTTTGAATGCTGTTCCCGGCGCGCTGGGCCATCACCTGATTATCAAACGGAAACCGAATCCACCCTTCAAAGTAAAATTCCAGTTCCTGCTCTTGCCTATCGGTGAACGGGGGCTGAATGGTGATGTTGTATTGGGATTGGTTGTCAATGCTTAGGGTGGCAGCAAACCCAGAATTTTTATCAGATTGCTGTTTCTGTTCGCGAATGGTGATAACGGGCATAACGCGATGTATGTCGAGGGGGGCAGAATTTTCTCCATAGTAGCCGATCCAATCCGCTGCCAAGGAAGAGATTCAGACAATTTTGAATGTGACTGCATCCCAGGTTTGCAGCCCTCACCCTAAATCCCCGTACACACAAGTATCGAATCCCTTCAAAACTCTATATGAATCCCCCTACCCCCCTGTACCCTTTGGGCAAGCTACGCCCGCTATCTACGCCCGCTACTCAATTACAGCCGCGTCAACAAGCTCAACCCGTGAGTATCAGTGCCGCAGGTGTGAAACAACCCATGCTCTTCACCCAGTTGATACACCAACGCCGTTTGCTTAGGAGAAGGCCGCCAGGGCGATGGATTGTCGTAAGCATAATAGCTCTCCACCCCATCAATGCCCAGGCGAGAGGCTTCAGGGATGAGGTCTGTGGGCGATCGCCGATACCGGTTCGGATGCGCCAACACCGCCAATCCTCCCGCGTTATGAATCGCCGCGATGACCGATGCCGCCGTGTAGCGATCGCCCGTCACCGCTTCCCCTTGAAGGTAAGGCTGCATCACATCCGCATCTGGGTCGAACCCATAGCACAGAATATGAACGTCAAGATCCAGGAGCTGCGCATTTACCTCCGCACCCACCCAGAGTCTTGGCATCGCAGACCCATCGTTCGCTTGGCGGCAAGACATTTCCTGCTCAAGATACTGCTTCGCGTGACGATACCCCGCAACACTGTGGTGATCCGTAATCGCTAAATCGTGGAGACCAATCTGGATGGCCTGTTGAATGAGCACCTCTGGCGTGAGATTCCCATCAGAGTGCATGGTGTGCATATGAAAGTTGGCATACTGTGGGCAACTCTCCGGAGAAATGGCCTCAAAAATCGATCGCAGCACAGATGCATTATTCACGTCAACATCAGCCTGGGCAATCTCTGTATTGACGGTGTTTACAGTCACTGTATTCATAAGCTCAACCGTCATAACTCCACATCCGTGATGTTTGTCTGTGATTGTCTCCATACTATTCCGCCGCGAAGGTAATGTGCCAGTGACAGCGATACTGGCGCATTGAACCGTAACGTTGTTCAACAGGGATGGTCTGGTTGGTGGTGGTGTTGCAAACGATGGATGCTAGCAAACGGTCACTCAGTCCCTTTCCTCTCGACTCTCTAGTCTTTCGTGAGTAATGCAACGGCATAGGCAGCAATGCCTTCCTCTCGACCCACTGGGCCAAGCTTTTCATTGGTCGTTGCTTTGATGCCAATTCGCTCAGGTTCTACATTCAACGTTGAGGCAAGGCGCGATCGCATCTCTTTGATATGAGGCTTCAGTTTTGGACGCTCAGCCACAACCACAGAATCCACATTGCTAATCACCCAGCCCTGATCCAGAATCAACTGATTCACCTGAGCCAAGAGCACCAAGCTATCGGCTCCAGCCCATTTGGGGTCACTTGGCGGAAAGTAATGACCAATATCCCCCAAGCTCAGCGCCCCCAACATCGCATCCATAATGGCGTGGGTCAACGTATCGGCATCACTATGTCCTAATAGGCCTTTGTCATGTTTTAGTTCGATGCCGCCTAAAATCAGAGGCCGCCCAGCCACAAGTTTATGAATGTCATATCCGTTTCCGATTCGTATATCCATTCGAGCTAGTTCTCCTCCTGCTATTCAACCTATGGCTAAACCCAAATCAAGTTGAGAACTGTCGTTTTCCATGCGGGAAAACGACAGTTCTCAACCTAGACGAGTTTTATTCAACCTAGTGCTATTCAACCTATTGATATAGAGGTATGCAACCGCGTCAAGTCCAAAAGCGATGATGTGGGGCACGCCACACCCCACATCACCGTACTGAATCAACCCGCACAGCGCGATTACTGCGGAGACAGGCTTATAACGTGAGCCGAGAAAAATTTAACGGGATTATGGAGCACTCTGCGCCCCACAATCCCGGCTTAGAATACAAGCCTGGAAACGTTCATGCATAACACGACTGTCTCTAAGCTTACGATTTTCTGACTTGTTCAGATCATGGGATGAATCGGGTGCTCAATCTAGCGCTTGGAACCCACCTAGAAAATATGAACAGCCGAAAGCTCAGTGCGAACACTCATTCGTGAGAGCCAGCACTTATCCTAGACAGTCGTAAGAACCGCTAGAATTAGCGGTAGATTTAGAGGGTGGCAAGGTACTCTGATAGAATCATGCAGTGATGTGGATCACGATACGCACAACTCAATACCGCTGGGAAGCTGATTTAATGCAGCAGATCTTGTCAGCTCATGATATCCCTGCTCGTGTTGTTAACCGAGGGGTTGCTCCCCACTTTGGATGCGGTACTCCTGCCGCCGTTCAAGTTCAACCTCAAGACAAGTGGACTGCTCTATTGCTTGTCAGCCCTATGGAAGAGTCTGAGCCCGAATCTATGGATTTCTGATGTGATGATTGACGCGGTTGATATTGACGCGGTTGATATTGACGCGGTTGATATTGTCAGGCATTCATTGCTCGTACATCCCACTGATAGATGCCAGATACGTTGATTGATTAGATAAGGTTACGTTCATGTCTCTATTTGATTGGTTTGCAAACCGGAGAAAAACATCGCCTCCTGCTCCAGAGCAGCATCAACGAGAAATTGCTGATGGTTTGTGGAGCAAATGTCAGTCATGCGGGGTATTGACCTACACAAAGGATCTCCGGGCGAACTTAATGGTGTGCCCTGACTGCACCCACCACCATCGTGTGAACAGCGCTGAACGGATTGAACACCTCATCGATTCTCAGACGTGGCAACCGATGGATCATCATTTGGGGCCAGTAGATGCCCTCAAATTTCATGACCGAAAGGCCTATGCCGATCGCATTCGAGAAACCCAATCCAAAACTGGCAGTATTGATGCCGTCCAGACTGGCTTAGGGCAGTTAGAGGGATTACCCGTTGCCTTAGGCATTATGGATTTCCAGTTTATGGGCGGTAGTATGGGGTCGGTTGTGGGAGAGAAGCTTACTCGTCTCATTGAGCTAGCAACCCATGAACGATTTCCCGTCATCATTATCTGTGCGTCGGGTGGTGCCCGAATGCAAGAAGGAATGCTCAGTCTTAGCCAAATGGCAAAGATTTCAGCAGCGCTAGAATATCATCGCGAACAGAGTTTGCTATATATTCCAGTGTTGACACACCCAACCACGGGTGGAGTCACTGCAAGTTTTGCCATGCTTGGCGATATTATTTTGGCAGAACCAGGCGCAACGATTGGGTTTGCAGGCCGTCGAGTTGTGGAACAAACCTTGCGAGAAAAGCTTCCCAGCGACTTTCAGACGTCAGAATACTTACTGAATCACGGATTTGTTGATTCCATTGTTCCTCGAACTCAGCTCAAACAGACCCTGGCGCAACTGATTTGTCTACATCAGCCTTACGTCCATACGCCTCATTTCGTCAATATCCCAGAGCCTCTCCCCCTGGCAACTGGAGGCCCAGATTAAGGCTCAACATTAACCATGAGATGAAAAGTAGCGTTAACAAATTAGGACAATTTAGCTGATCAACGTAAACAGGGAAAAATGTAACGGGATTCTGGGGCGCTCCGCACTCCAGAATCCCGCCTAAAGATGCAAGCCGACAATTGAGAATTCTCAGATTAGATCGTGAGGCGCGTGACACGTTGAAGGGGATGGCATTGGGTTGACGATCGGTATCGTTTGTTTGTGGGCAAAACAGTATGCCTTGCCGTTTCATCTATCTACACGGGTTTGCCTCAAGCCCTGAGTCCTTCAAAGCACAGTATTTTGCCAAAAAGTTTGAACACTGTGGATATCCTCTATCAATTCCAGACTTAAACCAGGATGACTTTTTTAATCTGACGCTGACTCGCCAAATCCATCAGGTGACAGCGCTGCTCAATCCAGAATCAGTGCCGACCATCCTCATTGGTTCCAGTTTTGGTGGACTGACGGCTGCTTGGCTGGCAGAACAATGTGTCGGAATTGAACGACTTGTTCTTTTGGCGCCTGCATTTGACTTCACAACCCATTGGTTGCCAAAACTCGGAGAGCCGGCGTTGCGTCAATGGGAGAAAACCGGAGAAATGGATGTTTATCATTACGGATACCAGCGTTCCGCACGTCTCAGCTATGCATTTATCCAAGATATTCAGCAGTATGACGAAGCAACGATCTCACGCTCGTTGCCGACGCTGATTTTGCATGGCATTCATGATGAGGTGATTCCCATCGAGGCAAGCAGGCATTATCGTCAGAGTCGTCCCTGGGTTAGCCTACAAGAATTAGACAGTGATCATGGCTTAGCAGATGTGACTGAAGCCATGTGGCGATCGCTCATCGAATTCTGCAACAGGCCACCTGAGTTGGGCGTTCCAAAGGTTCTCTAGCAAGGTTCTTTAGCAAGGTTCTCTAGCGCAAAAATTCTAGTAGCGCAAAAACCTCTGCCTATTATGCCATTACCCGAACACTATGCTTCCGTGGCGGACGTCGTGCGAGCCGAACGGTATGGGGTAACACGCCAACCATCAGTGCAAAGGCATCATCTGGAACCCGCGCAATTGTTTCGCGATCGAAGTAATTTTCAAACTGATTCAGAATCTTCTGAGCACGTTTTATTGGAGCTTCGTTGTCTGTGAATTGGTACGTCAGCCGAATCCACTGTCGCCGTATTAGGTAAGCCCTTTGACGTTCATCATGAGACTGCGGCTCAATCAGTGATAGGGAGCCAACCGCATAAATGCTCTGACAATCTAAGTCCAAGAAACTGCCGACAGCAGCACCTGGGCCCGCAAACTCAGCATGGTACTTCTTGAATAAAATCAGCCCGTTGCGACGGCGGCTGTTGACAACGAATAGCTCTCCTTGTCGAATACGCTCCAAGGTCCCGTCTCCATGAATAGGTTCTGACCGGTTACTCCGACGTTTCTCTTGACGACACTTATCCGTGACCAGTTTCTTTTTGGCCTCTTCTCGTTTTTGCCGATTATCACCAACATGTGTAGCTTGTGTCATCATTTCCACATTGAACTGCTCATTAAAAGCACCGTGGTTGCTGTGCTGCTGATCGTCGTGACCCATAAGCTAAGCCAGAGTAACTGAGTTAACACCTGTTGATAGCCAACGTCACTCGCGCGAACCACTTTGTTTAAAACACTAGACCTTGAAACGACAACACGAACGACATCTCCCAAATAGATTGACAATCAAGTGCTAATTCATGCAAATAGATTGTCAATCTATGGCTAATGCATGCGCTTCATAATTTCAATCATTTCCAGGAATTCGAAAACCTGATTCTTACTGAGAACATGCAGATGCTTCATGCGCGATCGCCAACCATCTCGTACAAGCACTAGTTTCAAGTAACGTGTGGAAGAGCTGCCCTTTATGCTTCCATATTTTAAGGCATTCAAATTGCTTAATAATCATGAAAAACTCAAGAACCTTGAAATCTCGATAAAGATTTCAGGAATGTGTGAGGCAACATACGTAATAGCACGATGAAATTGATACGTCATGTGGCCTAAGTACGCAATGCTTGACAAGGTTGACTCCAAAACGTTGAATCAACTGAAACCGTAATTTTACAATCGTTTGTTGGACAAGGTTGAGTGAGTCATTGGCGATCGCTCCAGTCCTTATAAAGGAATTCTCACAAAATACAGGCCAGATAAAAAGATGGATTAGAGCATTCTTACGATGGTGAACACCTATATTTAACTGAGATACAAGCCCATGAGTGATGGTGATGGTGGTATAAGAACAGCGCGAATACGCGATTGATAAATGTGATCGTTGGACAAGAGTTAACGCATTAAATTTTTGTCAGAGAGTAGCAAATGTAACCAAAAGCGATGATGACATTGTCATGACAATGTCATCATCGCTTTTGGTCATCAAAATAGGTGAGATTGTTAAATCAAAAGATGAATCTTGTCGAATGAGAGTCCGTCATAACAGTCCCAATTCGAGTAGTGTCCTAAGAAATTAGAGACAGTTTGCATCAGATAGTATAAAAATATTCAGGGTCGCCATAAAAATATTTAGGGTGATGATGTCGCGTTTCATTGGTTCCTTAAACTTGCAACTTTAATCCTGCGAAACGTATTGACCGTATACGTAGTTGTTAGCAGATGTCCCCACTTGGCAACTTCTCAACATTGCAACCTTCTCAACATTGCAACGCGCACCCCAAACCCTGGTTTCTCTGTAAACGTTGCCAAGTTGGTTGCCTATTTATCTAGGCTTTGTTCTGTTTGGCCAAGGTGAAGGAGGGGATCATGTTCAATGATTTGAGGGTTGTTGCTTTCATCCTCAGGGAATGTGGCACTTAACCAAGATTGGATGAGGCCGGGACCGAGAGCTGGATGAGGCAATACGTCGGCAACCAATCCCATCATGACGAATGCACCGGCAATAACTGTAAATCTTATGTCGAGAGATTTCATTGTTGTGCTCACTATCTTGCTGCAATCAACTACAAATGGCATGGGAAAGTACGCAACCCTGTTGCAATACTGTTTGACTGATAGATAGGTAGAACAACGCTGATTCGTTTAGTTATGGTGAAAACAAGTGGTGTGTCCCCATAAAAATACAATGTGGGCCGAGCATTTGCGGACAAAGAATAAAAAGCTTTCGTGAAATACCCTCATGTTTCTTCGTAAACTTTTCAAGGAACGAATAAAG
>JBCCWF010000234.1:0-9878 GCA_039194035.1 Cyanobacteria bacterium P01_E01_bin.6
CTGTCGCAGAGCATCCAAAATTTCTTTCGGCAACTTCAGTAACGGCAACCGACTAGCTCGAAAACTATTGGGCGTAAATCGGCCCACGGATGAAAACACCGCTTCCACTACTTTCCATTCCGGACTGTGCAAAACGTTTTGCACAGAGGCCCGCTTCGGATGAGCAGCTCGGTTGAGTAAGGTAATGACCTCCTCCCTGCTTTTCTGTAGCTTCTGCTCTAGAAGCGTCAAAATCCCTTCGGTTTCTTCCACCGGATTCAGGTCTTCTCGCTGTAAATTCTCCAGCAGCGCCACTTCTGACGCCTCGGTATCCGTCAGCTTCCGGATTAGTACCGGAACCTCTGCCAGCCCCAATTCCTGAGCTGCCCGGAAACGCCGCTCTCCTGCTACGAGTTCATAGCTGTCCTTGCCCACTGGCCGTACCAACAATGGCGTCAGAATTCCGTGAGCTTGGATTGATGTCGCTAAATCCTGTAAGGCTTTCGGGGCAAAGTATCGTCGGGGTTGTTGAGACGGTAAGGTAATGCAATCGATTGGTATGGATGTTGGGGCAGACACTTCAGCCGTGTCCTTGCCGAGTAGCGCCGTCACCCCCTTGCCTTTGAACTGATAGGTGGCGATCGATTGTTTCGCCATCAGAGTTTCTCCAGGTGTCGGGCGATTTCTGTCATCACCGTGATGGCTGGATGATTGGGTTTGTAGACGGCTAGTGGCTGATGTTGCTGAGATGCATTGGCAAAGTCCGTTGCCCTTGGAATGGCCTGACAAATGGGTGCAATTGGGGACAGTTGATCACAAATGGCTTCTAAACTGGCAACGCCCTGCCGAGTTTGACCGTAATGCATCGTCGGAACAAATCCCGCAATTTTTACCATCCGGTTTGCCCGTCGCTTCACCCGCGCAATGGTATCGAGCAAAAGTTCCGTCCCCTTGAGCGCCTTGTATTCCGTCTGAATCGGAATCAAGATATGAGATGCAGCAACAAGACTGATGTAGCTGAGGATGCCGAGACTCGGAGGACAGTCAATCAGGATAAAGTCATAGTTGGAGCTTAAAGACTCTAGAACATCCTTGAGCCGCACATCTCTCATATCTGCGGTAACGAGTTCCATCTCTGCACCACAGAGATGGATATTCGCCGGAGCCAAATCCATTTGATGAATCTCTGGGTGAACGGGTAGAGGAGTGGATTGGGTAATCGCGTTATAGATGGTCTCTTCCAGCTCAGAGGGGTCCAGTCCCATAAAGACCGTGAGCGATGCCTGCGGATCCATGTCTACGAGCAATACTCGATGTCCCATCTCTGCCAAGTGATAGCCCAGATTCATGGTCAGGGTGCTTTTCCCGACTCCCCCCGACTGATTGAAAAAGGCAATAATTCGACTGGACAAGTACTCTCCTATCTCTGAAATTCCATGCTGTTTGAAATAGCAGAGGTCATTGACCTTGAAAAGTCATAACCTGCATCGACCTGTTCTGGACAAGGCAAGTGAGTTGTCTGAGAATACCGATGCAATCTTGTCATCCAGTATTGGATGCAACTTAGATAGGAACACCATGCGCAGTCCTCTCTTGCCAGATCGCAATCGTCAACTGAACTTCTTTATTTGCGATATTCTGGATGCCAATCCAAAAGATGACTTGGGCAGCATGGAACATCCGATGTTCACGCTCTCAACCAAACCCGATACCCGAATTCGCAAGTACGAACACAATGGCAACACGATAACCATCATTCCAAACGTTCTGGGGCATGCCACGATTCTGGATAAGGATGTGCTGATTTACTGCATTAGTCAATTGGTTGAGGCGGTGAATCGGAAACGAAAGGATATTAACCGCACAGTACGATTCACCGCTTATGATCTACTTACGGTCACGAATCGCCAAACCGATGGGGATGGGTATCGACGCTTGAAAGCTGCGTTAGATCGCCTTGCCGGAACTCGCATCAAAACTAATATCAAGACCCGAAATCATCGCATTACCGATGCGTTTGGCATTATCGATAGCTACCGCATCGTTGAGAAATCGCCACTGAATGGACAGATGGTTGCTATAGAAATCACCCTATCGGAATGGCTGTATAACGCGGTTTTAGCCACAGAAGTGCTGACCCTCAATCGCGATTACTTTCGACTACGCAAACCTCTAGAACGCCGGTTGTATGAATTGGCTCGCAAGCATTGTGGCAATCAACCCCAGTGGAAAATTAGGTTAGAACTGCTCCACAAGAAAACGGGGTCATCCTCCAAGTTAAAGATGTTCCGGCATCATCTGAAGGCGATCGCCCAAAGCAACCACTTACCCGACTATACTGTCAGCTACTGCTCAGACGACGATAGCGTCACATTCACCAATCGAGACGAGCAAGTCAAAGCTAGAACAGCGATCCGAAAGCTCTTAGGCTAATCAGCAGCACCATCACCTGTGAATTATGTTGGGGTTTCAGAAACCGAAGCTGTGAATTGCATTGGGGTTTCAGAAACCAGGACTGTGAATCACATCGGGGGATTAGAAACCGAAGCTGTGAATTACATCGGGGGATTAGAAACCAGCCCAGAATAGAGTATTGGGGTTTCAGAAACCGAAGCGGTGAATGGTCCCAAGGAAATCAACGCCTTATGGATGTGTTGATATCAGGGTCGATGATGCACTAAGCCCTTAACAGGTGCCAACTCTCCTAACTACGCGCGCGCGTTCTTTTAACATTTAATATCATTAACCCCACAGGGCTGTGGAAAACTTGATAGGGGGGTGATTTAGCTCAAATCGATTGAGCGCCTCATAGAGTTAAGATTTTGGAGTGACCTGACTCTACCCATAGACTCACCCCTGATCGGCTCACTGAGTGGAGTTGTGGGCTTTTGAGAGGCAATGAAGAATCCATTTGAATCCACAATTTGAAGAATGACAGATCACGAAAGAAAAGACTTGCAGAACCGAGGGGCGATCGCTAGCATCAAATTAGGAACGAATTACGTGCTGAGGCGGCTATGGTTCATGCGAATAACATTCACTCTTTGACCGACTTCAGGCGGAACTCAAAGGAGTACATCGAGCAACTGAAGCAGAGCAAACAGCCGATGGTGCTGACGGTGAATGGTGAAGCCGCCATTGTGGTGCAAGATGCGGATACCTTTCAAGACATTCAAAACAAACTGCATCAACTTGAAGAAGAACTTCAGGTTCTGAAGCTGGAAACACTGAAACAAGATCTGCAAGTAGGCATCGATCAGCTAGAAGCGGGGGAGTACAGCACCTACACTACAGACACGCTAGGAACCCTGGTGGAAAAGGTAAAGCAGCAAGGGCGATCGCAACAGGCCGCTCAAGACTAAGCTCTATCCATGAGTGAATTTCGGTTATCGAAGCGAGCAGAACAAGACCTGGTGGAAATCTGGGGGAATATTGCTGGAGCTGCGAATAGCGTTGAGATTGCCGATGGAGTGGTAGAGCAGATTGCGGAGAAATTTCCACTACTGACTGAGTTTCAGGATATTGGGCGAAATCGAGATGAGCTGATTCCTGGTCTTCAGAGTTTTGTGGTGAAACCCTATCTTATCTACTACCGTCTCATTCCCGAGGGCATCGAAATTGTCCGAATTCTCCATGGAGCTAGAGATGTGAAGGCGTTCTTTGCTGAGGACGATGACAGCTGATGAAATTTTAGATTTTGGATTTTGGATTAAGGAACTCTGAAAGCCGTGGAACAATTGCGGGGAAAACTCTGGAAACACGGTTTGAATGCTGAAAAATCAATGCCTTACAGGTTTCAGATTTAGTCACGGCTTGAGTTTCTGAAGCCGTGGAACAATTTTCATCCTAGAAAGAAAAGGTGGATAAGATGCTCAGGTCATTCCGTTTTGCCCAAGGGGAAGGAGAGCTGTTTTCCCCGGCGTTTCAAAAGTTCTTTCGCCTCTGCAATCATCTTGTGCTTCTGACGATTGACTCCGGGGTAGTTAATCCATTTGAGGGAGGTGATTTGCTCTTCAACAGCAGCAGCGTTTCCTTCTCTCGCCAATCTCAAGACTTTGTCCTTCACCACATGGTAGGCCCAGGGTGCCACAATCACCTCATAGCGGCGGGATGACCGTACTCGAATCCAGTAATACCAAATCTCAATCGGATACTTCCTCGCATCCTTGACGGAGCGATCGCCGAAGAAAAGGGGATGCTCACCGTCTGTGGCAATCAGCACAAAGTCTCGTTCGTAGCGGAGATATTGAATCGTGGCGAGTCCCTTGGCTTTCCGTCGATGGCGTTGCCAGCGGGAGAGGGTTGTTTCATACTTGGCGCTGAGTTTCGCGTCGACTTGCTCAATCGATTTATGGTCTGGAATTCGACCCTTCACAAAGTACCAATAGCCTTCCCTCAGATAATAGCGGGTCAGTCTGCGAATCAAGTCGGCTGAGCTATTTACGACATGCATGCGCCTCCTTCCTGGAGTGAAAAAGCAGGGATGGCATTCCATCCCTGCATCGAGTCAAACCTTGGGACATATCCTTCTTTACATCACCGCCCCTTGAGTTCACGCAACCTGCCTGTGGACGGCCAATCTACCGCCATCCAGATTCCTTTTAAGCGTTGCGCAACCGTCAATCGTTAATCATTCAACATGCTTAACCATTCCAGTGAATTCAAGGGTTGCAGGTGTCATGCAAAGACGAAGGCTTCCCAACGTTCGACTCCATGACCGCATCATGCTGTCCGACCAGACAGATGCGATTCGCGAATAGGCCCAGTGACCTCAGTGCTTTCGTTGCTGCTTGATGTTGAGGTACCACCCTCAACGCAGTGGGTGTCTCGACTGCCCTGCCGAGCGCACCCGATTCCTACTTGCACCACGCTACCCCTCTCCTGGATGCTCTGGGTTGACCATCCCAGCCGCGGGTTCCGACCCCGACTCCAAGAGAGGTTCCCACGTTAGTCCACACTGTTCCGATAGCAGTCCTGTCGCTCCAGCATCGATGGTACGTGTCGAAATCCCTTTCGACCGCAGTCACCCCAGTTATTCTCTGGGTTTTCAGCCTACGAATCCGGATAAGATCGGCTTATCCACCACCTGTGCCTTCAGTGCAGTTTGGCCTCGCAGCTCTGCTATCAGTGACCGGAAAGCGATTACTCGCCTGTTCTAAGGTTGAGCTTTTTCCTGGGCTTGTGGCCCACCGAGAGCGTCACTCCCCGGCTGATGATATCGCTATCAACAGAGTCCCCTGTCCGGCGCACGTTATAGCCACCCTAATGATGTAGGGCCATCTATCCCGTGCGGTGGATTTTCACCACTTCAGTGTGAACGGCTCCCTTAATTCACTAGAGAATCAAGAGAGTCTGTCCGTGTCGCCAAGACTAATGTGTTCCACCGAGTAGAATCATAGATTTGTTCCCTGAACAGAAATGAGAACAGGGGTTTTGGCCTATGAAGCCCTCGTTACCACTGGGCGGACACCTCCCGATGTACCCAGCGCGAAGTCCATATGACAATGACGGTCGGAACCTCCGTCCCCTTAGCCCGGTTGGTGAGACCGGATTTACCGGGTGTCATACCCCATTCGCGAATCCGCGACATGCGCGTTGGAACTATCAAAGCGACTGCGCCTTAACCTGACAAGGGATGAAATGATGAGGGTTGTTGCTGAGTTGGAAAATAGAGTACAAATAGACTAGTCACGTTTTTGCATATCATGGGCTTTCCAATTCCCGGTGATGCCATTGAGCAGAGCCTTAATCTCAACCAGTTGGTCATTAAAAACTCAGCGGCCACCTTCTTTATGCGGGTGGATGGCATCCATCAAACGGGTGCGGATGTGAACCCAGGGGATGTGCTGGCCGTGGACCGGTCCTTGGATGCAACGGATAACGCATTGGTGGTCGCTGCTGTTAATGGAGAATTAGCGGTGATGAGGGTGCAGCAGGTGAAGCATCAGATTCGTCCCATCGTTGAGCACGGGAGCACTCAGGAGAGTCAGTTTGAGGTGTGGGGTGTAGTGACGACCATTATTCGCTCAATGTCCCCCTCGTGATAACTGGCATAAAGACATGTTTGCTCTAATTGACGCCAACAATTATTTTGTCAGCTGTGAGCGGGTCTTTCGGCCTGATCTGGCGAACAAGCCTGTGGTGGTGCTCTCTAACAACGACGGCTGCGTCGTTTCGAGATCCAGTGAAGCCAAAGAATTTATCCCGATGCAGGCCACCCTGTACTCCATTCGGCATTTAGAGAAACAAGGTAAGGTACAGGTCTTCTCCTCAAATCCGGTGTTCTACAAAGACATGTCACGGCGGGTGATTGAAACGCTATGCCAGTTCAGTCCTGATGTAGAACAGTATTCCATTGATGAGGCGTTTATGGGACTCCATGGCTTTACCCACCGAGACTTGACAGAGTATGGCCAAGAGATTCGGCAGACGGTGAAAAAGTGGACGAATATCCCGGTCTCTATCGGTATTGCAAAAACAAAGACCCTGGCAAAGTTAGCGGCCCATGTAGCAAAGCGGAAGCCAGAGTGTCATGGAGTGTTTGATTGGAATTCAGTCGATAATGCTGAACCGATGTTGAATGCCATTGATGTGGGTAAGGTATGGGGTGTGGGAAAACGCATCCGAGATCGACTGAAGCGAGTGAATATCCACACGGCCTATCAACTTCAGAATGCTGATGAAGCGTGGATCAAGAAACTGTTTGGCATCATGGGATTGCGAACTGTTCTAGAGTTGAAGGGAACGCCCTGCATTCCCATGGAACCGGATGATCTGCCCAAGACCATGCGGATTGTCTCTCGTTCGTTTGGTCATCTGGTAACGGAGCTATCGGATATCAAAGAAGCGGTGGCCACCTACACAACGCGATGTGCAGAGAAGTTGCGGGAGGATGGATTGGCAGCCGGGTGTTTGACCGTCTCAATGCGCACCAGCTATTACCGCAAAGAGAATCAGTTTTATGCTGCTCGCACTATGACCTTAGACTCACCCACGAATGATACGACTCGCCTGATTGAATATGCCCTGCGGTTGGTAGAAGCGGCATTTCAGCAAGGCTATGAGTATTTGAAAGCGAAAGTGATTGCGACAGATTTGGTGTCTGTCGATGAGATTCAAGGAAATCTCTTTTCGATAGGAGATGACTCAGATAAAGGGAATCGCCTTATGACGGCTATGGACATGATTAATCAGAAGTTAGGCAAGGACAGTGTCAAGTTTGCGGCGGTGGGATTGAAGCCGACCTGGACCATGAAGGCGGACTATTTCTCCTATCGGTACACGACTCATTGGTCAGAGATTCCTACCGTAAAAGGCTATAGCAAGGAAGTAGGCCAGCCGATAAACAACCAGTAGAATAGTAGAAAACAAAGTGATGGGCGTATGTTCACAACTGTTGATGGAATTTATCACGATGGTCAGATTCAACTGAGTCAATTGCCTGCGGACATCCGTAATAATGCTCAGGTGTTGGTAACGTTTCTGGAACCCGGCAATCTCGACCCTGAGCACATCCGCTCATTGATCGCTCGACTGGAAACAATTGCGGGCATCCAGCAGGGCTTGGATGAGGTGAATGCGGAGCAGACTCGCCCCGCTGCTGATTTTGCAGAAGAGATGCAGCGCAAATATGACATTTCGAGTTGAGATTACGCCGGTTGCGGAAGGGGAAATTGAGAAAGCCTATTGCTGGTATCGAGAGCAGAATCCAGAGTTTGCCGATCGTTGGTTTCGAGAGTTAATGAATGCGATCGCCACGTTGCAAGAAAAACCTAGGCGTTGTGCATTCGCGACTGAGGATAACGTGTTTCCAGAGGAGGTTCGGCAATTGCTATATGGCAAATCCAGGCGAGTCTATCGGATTCTTTTTACGATTCAGGTGGATACGGTCTACGTTTTGTATGTTCGTCACGCAGCACAAGCGCCGATAACCGAAGAGGATCTGGAATCTCAATAAATTAAGCATAGTTGGTATCCCTAAATATCTGACGACTCGATGTTAAAGTTATGAGGAAAAAAATAAACTTGAACATCGTTTAACCCTTTGTCAAATTTGATGAAACGCCCAATCATTCCATCAATAGGGGGATTTGCGATCGCCATTGCCCCCCTGTTCACGTTTATACAGCCTGCACAAGCTGAGCTAATTGTTTCTCCAGAAGCGATCACCATAGCTGGCGATCGCTCCCGCACCGTTTCTACAACCCTGACCTTGAGTGATGCACAGGAGGCAGCCAACCTCAAGCTAGCGGTTTCGGATTTACGACGGGCCGATGGGATAGGGCTAGTTCCATCCGACAAGATTATGCTTGACCCGGTGGAAGTGAATGTACCCAATGATGCTCCAGCTCAGATTCGCATCACGATCAATTTGGCCGATGTATCAGCTAATGGCGAGTTTAGTGGTTCACTCTATCTCTATCGCGACAACAGTAGACAGATTATTCCGCTAACAGTGCGAGTTAAGGCTGCACCATGGCTACCGTGGCTGCTTATGATTGGTGGGGTTGGGTTGGGTATCGCCTTATCAATTTATCAAGAGGAGGGGCAACCGCGTGATGAGATCATCGTTCAAGTGAGTCGTCTCAAGGCTCAAATGGATAATGATGCTCAGCTACACAAAGACTTTAGGGCAAGTATAGAAGCCAAGTTATCCCGAGTTGCAATTGCGACTGATGAGAAAGACTGGAGTAGGTCTAAAACTGAAATTGCGGCGGCTCGAAACTTATGGCAGAGATGGCAAGAATACGATGACGATTGGATTGCCCAACTTAATTATGGGGAGCAGTTTATCCAAACTAATCAAACGGAGCTAGACAACACTGATTCCATGTTTCTTCAGGGAGTTAAAGACAATCTTGATTCAGTCTACCGAAGGCTTCGAGCGGGGCAATATGACACCCCCCAACTGCTTAGCGACGAATTTTCTGAAATCAGAACACAATTGGCATTCTACCGAGCGAGTGAAGCTGAGGTGGAACAATTACGGGAACGCCGTAACAAGTTATCAGGCGATCGAGCTGATGCTTGGGTGCAAGTTCTAGACAGTCTAGAAAAAAAGTTAGACCGCTCATTGCCGATAAAAGTAGAGCGGGATAAATGGCAGGAGCTACTCAATACCACTCAAGAGAAGTTGGAAGCAGAGATTGCGGAGTTGGCTAGCAACGAGACTGACCAAACACAAGAGGAACCTAGTTTGATGATTTTAGGTCGATCGGGTGCAGCGATGGTTGACGTAGACCAGTTGACACCCGTCCCGAATCCCTCACTCAAATCGGAATCGTTACTTAAGGCGGAAGCTGATAAAAAGCAAGAATCCAGAGCAAAAATAAATTTATGGTGGTCTAATCAAACAGGCCGTACTGTGGCTATTGTTTTCCTAGCATGGTTAGGCATGATTGAGTTATACGCTGGCAAGCCAACATTTGGAGGTGAGCCACTGCGAGATTATTTTACTTTACTAGCCTGGGGATTTGGTGCAGAGATGACCCGCGAGTCAGTTGCTCGTGTGACTAAAAACTTGGGGGTATCACTCAATAATAAATAGAATTCGGTGAAGCAACTATCCTGAAATTATATTTGACAGCACTGTAGATCGTTTCGTGCCCTGGTTATCTAGTCCCCATATTAAAGTGTCAATGTCTGATCGTAAATGCTGGGCCTTTTTGGTCGGAATCAATAAATACAAGGGGTATACCCGATTACGTTATTGTGTTCAAGATGTTCAAACGTTGGAAATCCTGCTTGACAATGTTGGATATGTTCCGGTTTGTTTACATGATTATTTAGTTCCTGATCATCCCAGATACCCCAGTCGTGTCAATATTTTGCATGAGTTAGAAGCATTACTCGATAACGTTAATACTCAGGATTTGCTGCTAGTCTATTTTGCGTGTCAC
>JBCCWF010000235.1:0-9853 GCA_039194035.1 Cyanobacteria bacterium P01_E01_bin.6
ACACAAGATTAAGCCCAAAAAAATCACAAGAGCCAAGATAGGTTTCTAAGAAACCTATCTTGGATATTCTTATTTTTTAGGGCTTACTCTTGGATATCTTAGATTCCCTTAAAGAGCTTCAGCTCCTGCAACAACCTCAAGAATTTGTTGCGTGATGGCAGCCTGACGAGCCTTGTTGTAGACGAGTGATAGGCTTGAGATTAAATCACTTGCATTCTCACTAGCATTATTCATTGCCGTCATACGCGCCGCCAGCTCACTTGCGGCAGACTCTTGAAGCGCACGCAAAAGTTGATTGTTCAAGTAGAGCGGCAACAGGGCATCCAGTATTTGAACTGGATCTTGCTCAAAAATCATATCTTGAGGCAATGACTCAGGCGAAGAAGATTCAACGGTCTGTCGCTCAACATCTAGCGAACCACCACGAGTTGTCAGTCGAAAAATCTCATCATCATTTGGCTCTAGCCCTTGAGGATCGAGCGGGAGTAATGTTTGAATAACAGGTTTTGATGCAATGAGAGAAACAAATTTTGTATAAACTAGCTCAACCCGATCAACTTCATCGGACAGGAAGAGAGACAGCAGCTCATCTGCAACTTTAGAGGCTTCAGCCGCAGTCGGAACTTGCTCTAACCCAATAAATGATGCATCAATCGGACAGGAACGGCGTTGAAAGTACTGGTTCGATTTCCGGCCAACAATGACATACGTATACTCAATACCTTCAGCCTGAAGCTCTTTTGCTCTGTTCTCTGCGCGTCGAATCACGTTTGCGTTATATCCACCACACAAGCCTCGATCGCCCGAGATAACAAGGATGGCAACTTTCTTGACATCCCGTACTTTCAACAGCGGTAAGTTCGCATCTTCAAAACGAAGACGAGACTGAAGACCATATAAAACTTGCGCGAGACGATCAGCAAAAGGTCGAGTTGCTGTCACTTGCTCTTGGGCACGACGAACCTTTGCCGCTGCAACAAGACGCATTGCTTCAGTAATCTTTTTCGTATTCTTAACAGATTTAATGCGATCTCGAATCGCTTTCAGGTTAGACATAACCAAGAACCTTGAATGATTTCAAAATAACCAAGTAGCTAGAAACAATTTCCTTTCAGTAGAACTTCAGTAGAATGAAACACAATCAAGAGATTCGACACTCTACTGAAGTTCTGAAATCATTGACTAGACAGTGGCTGCAAATGTCTTTTTAAACTCAGTCAACGTTGACTTCATCAGTGCCACAACTTCATCACTCAACTTCTTCTCTTTTGTTGCCAACTCGATATAAGCCGTTCCGGTTGTCTGCATGTAATCACGAAGACCGGTTGTGAAAGCAACAATCTTATCCACAGGAATATCATCTAAGTAGCCGTTAATTCCTGCATAGATCAAAATTGCTTGCTCAGCTACAGATAAAGGAGAATATTGAGGCTGCTTCAATAACTCACGCAGTCGCTGTCCTCGAGCTAGCTGATTTTGAGTTGCTTTATCTAAGTCAGAGGCAAACTGAGCAAATGCCTGGAGCTCATCAAACTGAGCTAACTCTAGTTTCAACTTACCTGCTACCTTTTTCATCAGCTTTGTCTGTGCTGCTGAACCCACACGGGATACCGATATACCCGCATTCACTGCAGGACGTAGACCAGAGTTAAACAAATCAGAAGACAAGAAGATTTGTCCATCTGTAATAGAAATAACGTTGGTAGGAATGTAAGCAGAAACATCACCGGCTTGAGTTTCGATGATCGGAAGCGCCGTCATGCTACCTTCGCCCAACTCTGGGCTCAATTTGGCAGCGCGTTCCAATAAGCGAGAGTGGAGGAAGAAAACATCTCCAGGATATGCTTCACGTCCTGGTGGACGACGGAGTAGGAGAGACATCTGGCGATAGGCTTGAGCTTGCTTTGACAGATCATCATAAATAACAAGAGTTGCCTTGCCTTGATACATAAAGTACTCAGCCATGGTCGCACCTGTATACGGAGCAAGGTACTGCAACGCGGCAGGATCACTTGCATTCGCAGCAACAACAATGGTGTAGTCCATTGCGCCTCGCTCTTGCAACGCGCCAATGACTTGAGCAACAGTTGAGGCCTTTTGTCCAACTGCAACATAGACACAAACAACATCCTCAGACTTCTGATTGATGATTGTATCGATGGCAATTGCAGTCTTCCCGGTTTGGCGATCGCCAATAATCAGTTCTCGTTGTCCACGTCCGATGGGAATCATCGAATCAATAGCAGTAATGCCAGTCTGCATCGGTTCATAAACTGACTTTCGCGCAATAATTCCAGGCGCAGGAGACTCAATCAAACGGCTCTCTGAGGATTGAATATCACCCTTTCCATCCATGGGACGTCCCAGCGCATCAATAACGCGACCGACCATTGCGTCTCCAACAGGAACCTCCGCAATTCGTCCAGTAGCTGTGACTGTACTGCCCTCTTGAATGTTGCGTCCACCACCCATCAAGACTGCGCCAACGCTATCTGCCTCTAAGTTAAGAGCGATGCCGATCGTGCCATCTTCAAATTGAAGCAGCTCTTGAGACATACACTGCTGCAAGCCATATATTCGGGCAATCCCATCTCCGACCTGCAGAACGGTACCAACATTGGAGACTTTGACATCTTGGTCGTACTGCGCAATTTCTTGCTGAATGATACTGCTGATTTCACTAGGGTTGATACTAACCATAAGAGCCTCTTTAGATGAACGTACAAATGTTTAAATTCCTAAATCATCACAACTGAATAAAGTTGCAATTGGCTGAACGCTAACTACTCAAGCTGAGGCCAATACGGCGAAGCTGACCTTTCAAGCTTGCATCCAAAACCTGAGAACCGACCTTAATCACAACTCCACCAATCAAGTCGGCATCTATTTGGCTTTCGAGTTCCACGGAATGAGCACCTGTAATCTGAATAACCTTTTGGCGAACAGCTTCTTGCTGATCATCTGAAAGGGGAACAGCAGAAACAACCTCAGCCAAAGCAATCTTATTAAGCTTGCGATAGATGTCTTGATACTTGCTACAAATATTCTTGAGTAGAGACATCCGCTTCCGATCAATTAGAATCATCAGAAAGTTAAACGTATAAGGATGCAAGTGCTCCGACACCGACTTCCTGAGAAGAGACTTCTTAGATTCGTCGCTTACTAATGGATTCGATAAAAATGCATAAAAAGAATCCGAGTCGTTGATTAACCCCATCAAGAATCCAATATCTTCTGATATTTTGGGTGTCAAGTCATTCGCTTGAGCCAGCCCCATTAATCCCTCAGCATAGGGATTAACAACACCTGCCAATGTGCCAGAACTAGCCACACTTATCCTCCCAACATTGCAATACTTCGGTTGATCAATTGTTGCTGAGAATCGTTATTCAGCTCAGCCTTACACTGTTCTTCAGCAGCAACAAGTGCTCTCTCTGCAACATACTTACGAAGCTGTGCTGCAATTTTATCTTGTTGAGAGCTAACATCTTTCTGAGCGTCAGCTCTTAATCGCTCAACATCTTTGTCCGCTTGCTCAAGAATACTCGCTCTTGCCGCTTCCGCTCTTACGTGAGCGTCTTTGACAATTTCCTCTGCCTCAACCTGAGCTTGGGCAAGCTTTTGCTGTTGGCTAGCCAGCTCAGATGCCGCTTTCTGTTTTCGATCCTCAGCAGCCCGAATTTCACTCTGAATCTGAGCCTTGCGTGAAGATAACGTTTCGCCTAAAAATTTACGCCCAAAAACAATCAAAACCCCAATGATAATAACAAGGTTAATCAGGTTCGTATCTAACAAGTCAAGATTCAGGCCAAATCCTTCTTCTTCAAGACCTGATGCTTCTGCAGCAAGTAACAATAATAGTTCCATGGTCAAGTAACGCTATTATGAATTGATTTAGGGAAAGATCTGCTACTCAAGCTCCAAGCAGCTTAGCTACAATCTGGTGACTCAGTAAACTAACCTGCTGATCGAGAGCATTCATTGCCTCCTGCTTCTGTCGATTCAGTTCAGCTTGAGCCTCTTCACGCTTTACTTGCGCTTCTTTCTGAGCCTCTGAAGTTTTGTTAGAGGCAATAACAGTCGCTTCCTGCTGAGCAGAAGCGATGATATCTTGAGTTTTTCGACGAGCCTCAGAAAGTTCTTGCTCATATTGGATAGCAAGGGCTTCAGCTTTCGTTAAACGCTCTTGAGCCTCTGATAAATTGGTACTGACGTACCCATCACGGTCATCAATTGCTTTGCCGATTGGCTTATAAAACAAAGCATTGAGAATAGCTACCAAGATCATAAATTGAATAGCCATCAAAGGTAGAGTTGCATTTAAGTCAAACAACCCACCCTCTTCAGCAACTTCAGCAGCCAAAAAAATTGTCCAGTACATCATGCCTATACGCGATGGTTTGGTTATAGTCTCTATCAAGCACTGAGGCACAACTTAAGCCATGACCGAATCATTTCGTGCCATAGTTTTCCACATGGGTGTAGTGCCAATCAAGCGAACTAAAAAAGAATAATTTCAGCAGAGACACTTGATGCCTCTGCTGAATGAATCCATCTGAATTTATGAGAAAGGATTTGCAAACAGAAGAACAAGAGCCACAACCAATCCGTAGATCGTTAATGCTTCCATAAACGCAAGGCTCAATAGAAGCGTACCTCTGATTTTGCCTTCTGCCTCAGGCTGACGAGCAATACCTTCTACAGCTTGGCCAGCTGCATTACCTTGACCAATGCCAGGGCCAATTGCAGCAAGTCCAACTGCAAGGGCAGCAGCAATAACGGAAGCAGCAGAAACAATAGGATCCATAATAATCTTCCTTACCTCAAATAGAACTAAATGAACAGTTGGAAAGCGATGCCCAATGGCTGAAAATGTTTTCCAAGAGAACACCAACTAAAGCATGGATAGATTCTCTTGAAACTTTGAACGGACAATAGGCAATGACCTGCCTCAGCTGAAGAATTCAGTTATTCTTCATGACCTTCTTCATGATCCTCCATTGCCTCACCAATGTAGGCAGCCGCTAGAGTCGCAAAGATAAGTGCCTGAATTGCACTTGTAAAAAGCCCTAACGCCATCAATGGGAGTGGCACAAACAGAGGAACAAGAAACACTAACACTCCTACAACGAGCTCGTCTGCCAGAATATTTCCAAACAAACGGAAGCTAAGAGAGAGAGGCTTCGTGAAATCTTCAATGATTTTGAATGGAAGCATAAAGGGAACAGGCTGGACATAATTGCCAAAGTACCCTAGCCCTTTTTTCTTGAAGCCAGCGTAGAAGTAAGCAAGCGATGTTAACAGAGCAAGTGCGACAGTCGTATTAATATCGTTTGTTGGAGCAGCCAGTTCACCTTCTGGAAGCTCAATTAACTTCAGCGGGAAAAGTGCCCCCATCCAGTTAGAAACAAAGATGAACAAGAACAACGTACCAACAAATGGAACCCATGGTCGATAATCTTTTTCACCAATTTGGTTCTTCGCCAAGTCTCGAATAAATTCCATGGCATATTCCAGGAGATTTTGAATTCCTGAAGGCACCATTTGAATATTACGTGTCCCAACCACAGAGACACCCAAAAGAATACCGATGACAATCCAAGATGAAAGAAAGACCTGACCATGTAAATTTAGATTCCCTACATGCCAGTAGAACTGCTTACCAACCTCTAATTCGGCAAGATAAAACGGGAAGCAATTACTCAGAGAGTCCAACATATCTAAATTTGAATGAGTTTTTGCGCAAACAATAAAGACGCAAACACGTAGCCTTCATCATCATGATGAAGATGTTGGCATCAGTGTCGTTCGTAGCACGTAGATAATCAGCGATGCTTTATAGGTCAGAAATCCCAGAAATATAGGAAGAATTTCAAGTTGATCTAACCGTGATGCAATGAATATCAAAATAATGAAGGCTGCAAGACGTGTTTGCCCTAGCCTTCTCCTTTGTCTTCCCAGTTGCTCAACGTGCTTTGCCAGCAATCTAAGGTAAAAGATCCCTGCACATGAGCCAATCAAATAGTTCAGGGATGTATTGAGAGAATAAAAAATCCACGTAGATATGAATATAATTCCCGTCAATAATGACGTAACCATGACAAGTTCCCACTGGAGTTGAAAGAACTCATTCATTGACGGATCAGGCTCTTCCGGTAACCCGGAGGGTCGAACCGTCTCAACGTCATTTTCTCCAGCACTGGATTGAAACTGTTGCTCTTGCGAATTCACAGAATAAAGTCGCTAAACCGCTAAATCACTTAACTACAAAGGATTGCCACGAACCACAGGTGATCATATCACGCAGCGGTAACAACCCTTAACGCGAGTTTAAAGGAATCTGTTTTTTTATCTTCATCGTGACAATTGATCTATAGTGAACCGATTTAAGTATGGCTCATAAACGCTAAATTTCCTGCTTAGAGGTTCTTGGTTATTTAGCAAGAATCAAAAACATCCTTTGTTTTAGAGCAACTTATGTTCATCGTGTGCCCAACAAGATGAGTTGTTGAGAAAATAACTGTCTGACTTGACTCAACGACAATGAGACAGATGAGAGAATCGTACGAACTGTGGGGCGATCGCCCGCTTCTTCGTCACCACCAGAATTACAGGCATTTAAAAAATCCCACTCAGCGTCACTCAAGGTAATCACGCGATAGTCCGCATTAAAAACAGAGCGGCTGGGCCATCCATCCATGCAGGGATGTTTTTCTGGGATTGCATCCAGCAGTTGATTGTCATCGCTCCAATCTGTGCGCACAATTGGAGGGCGTCCCAAGAAAAACTCGTAATGCGTAATTTCTGGATCCAATAATTCAATCAGCCGATATAAACGGCGATCGCCAGTTAGATTCGCAGGCGTTGAATGATCAAACTCCTTTACACGCTCCATGAGTTCAGGCGACTGTCCCAACAGTCGCTCAATGTTCCAGTACTGAGGGTTAGAAAATCCAATAAATTCTAGGCCAGAGGCGTCGATCAGCTCAAACAATGTGTTGATGTTGTAATCAATTTCCTGAGGATGCACATACATATCGGCAAAGTTTGCATCTCGATGATTTTCGAGTGCCCATCGATCCTGATCTCGTTTGCGCAATCGATTCGTCTCAGGAAGACACTCAAAAATTTTTCGTCCAACCCTCACACCATCTTGATAATCGCCTTGATGTTCTCCCTGTAAAAGGGCGATCGCTTCTTGCATCAGTGAAATTTCCCATCGTCCAATTTCTGCATAAACAAACACATGCAAGAAGCCGCCAGGAGCCAATTTCTGCGCTAGTGCTCGAATACCCCTAGCCGGATCAGACATATGATGCAGCACACCGACACAATTGATGAGATTAAACGCTCCTGAAAGAGTTTCTGCATCGTAAATAGACAACTGATGAAAATCAACGCGATCAGCACCGGATCGCCGACATCTTTCTTGTGCAACTTGGAGTGCTCCATCACTCAAATCAATGCCTACCACCTCAGCCTGAGGATTGAGGTGCACAAGATACTCAGTACCAACCCCGGTACCGCAGCCCGCATCAAGAATACGTACCGCTTCGATGTCAGGTTTTCTCCCTGTACAAAAACTATGAGCAGCAATCCAATTCCACCGCCAGTTATATCCAGGAGGCGGTTCATCGAGTAATGGCTCTGGCGGGAAAGGGTACGTATTATATAGCCGAGCTACAGCAGAGCTTACAGAGTCAGAATCGGATTTCGTCATGAGGCAACATTCAAATAGTGTTTAGTTCATCTGAGCACTTGTCTAACCCGATTCATCATCGATGTATCGACAAACCTCAATCTCATAGTTGAAAGCAATCTTCTCAAATCACTGACATCCGCCTCAGAAGCCCGAAAGCTTCAATATCAAAGCATTCAAGAGAAATATCCTTCATCTCGCTTGCAACAAAACTTATCACTTCTCTAAGCTTCTGTCCCACAATCTCCTATGATTGCCAAAGGCATTTGATTAAAAGGTTTATGAAGTATCTGCGACATACTTTTTAACAAAGTACTAGAGCGTGACAAAAACGATTTAATCTAATCCATAAACCAGTAGATTGAAATTGAATACTTGTATCTCCTTAGACTAAATAGGGAGTAGGTTCGCTAATCCGTGTGGATTTTAATCTGGCGGTAAGCGTTACTGGAAGGAACTATGTAGGCTCTGAATGGTAAGGCCACATTGCTCCTAATAGGTTTCCAAGGTTTTTAAATGTTGATAATAGCTATTGAAGGGAGCTTTTGAGAGCCGATGAGTGTTAAAGCAAGTGGTGGAAGCTCTGTTGCACGTCCGCAACTTTATCAAACTCTACCTGTTTCAGCCATCTCTTTAGCTGAGCAGCAAGACCGCTTTCTCGGAAAAGGTGAGCTAAGCGAGTTGTCAAGTTTCTTTGGGTCAGGATTGAAGCGTTTAGAAATAGCCCAAGTGCTGACCCAAAATTCCGAGTTAATTGTTTCTCGAGCTGCGAACCGAATCTTTGTTGGCGGTTCCCCAATGTCTTACCTCGAAAAGCCAGAGCCAGAACAGGTAATGGTGACAATGGGAGGTCTTCAACTCGATACCCAAGAATCTATGAAGCTGGGAACAGCTACCTACGTTGACAGTCAAGGAGGATTCCTTGAAGGATTGCTCAATGTCTTCAGTGCTTCTTCCAGCGGTCCAGCACCTACTGGTTTCCGGCCTATTAACGTCGCTCGGTATGGTCCGAGTAATATGCAAAAGTCGTTGAGAGACTTGAGCTGGTTTCTCAGATATATTACTTACTCAATTGTTGCAGGTGATCCTAATATTCTTTCTGTGAATATTAGAGGTCTTCGAGAAATTATTGAAAACGCTTGTTCAGGAAAAGCAACCATTGTCGCCCTGAGAGAAATGCGTCAGGCATCAATTGGATACTTCAAGCAGAATGAGGATGCTGCAATACTTATCGGCGAATATTTTGATGTGGCGATCGCAGAATTTGAAGCGCCGACGCCATCTAACAAGCTTCGCCAGCGTCCATCCGCTGACCAACAAGGGCTTCAGTTGCCACAGATATATTTCAATGCATCTGAGCGGCGTCCTAAGTATGCGATGAAGCCAGGGCTCTCGTCGTCAGAAAAGACCGAGATTGTCAAAGCTGCATATCGTCAAGTTTTTGAACGTGATATTCAGCGCGCTTATTCTCTAGACATTTCCGACCTAGAGTCGAAAGTGAAGAATAACGACATCTCGATGAAAGAGTTTATTCGTCGCTTAGCAAAGTCACCTCTCTACCGCAAAAACTTCTTTGAGCCTTACATCAATAGTCGTGCTTTAGAGTTAGCCTTTCGTCACATACTAGGGAGAGGACCGAGCAGTCGAGAAGAGGTTCAAGAGTACTTTTCAATTGTTTCTAACGGTGGACTTGCTGCATTAGTTGATGCCCTCGTCGACTCAAAAGAATATGGTGACTACTTTGGAGAAGAAACTGTCCCCTATCTTCGAGGTTTAGGTCAAGAAGCTCAGGAGTGCCGAAATTGGGGTCCTCAACAGGATCTATTCCGATACAGCGCCCCTTTCCGAAAAGTTCCTCAGTTTTTGACAACATTTGCCTCCTATAATCAGCCTCTTCCAGATCAGCATCCCTATGGATCTGGAAATGATCCGCTAGAGATTCAATTTGGAGCAATTTTTCCCCAGGAAACCCGCGCGCTAAGTTCTACGCCAGCTCCATTCAGCAAAGATACTCGTCGAATTCTAATTACTCGTGGGCCAGGTATTAATAGCCAGGTTAGCAATCCAGCGGCAAGACCTTCGGCTCCGGGAACGTTAGGTGCGAAGGTATTCAAGCTTGATCAGCTTCCAGGGGGTTCAGCATCTCGGGGTAAG
>JBCCWF010000236.1:0-9837 GCA_039194035.1 Cyanobacteria bacterium P01_E01_bin.6
CCAAAAGTGACTGGATCCGATAGGGGCGCTCAAAACCGGCTTCTTCCGACAACATCCAGCCCGTCTTGCGTTCCGCGTCAGACAGCAACCCATCAATAAAAGCGCCAGCAGAAAATCGCGTCTCAGATCGCCCCAGAGAAGGGGCAATGTGATCTTTCAATTCAACAAGCGCTGACTTCCAATCGATGAGCGTTCCTGGCCAAGACGCTACTGACATCACGTGATACCCCGATAAAATCGGATATTAAGGACACACATAACAACAAAAAGCAACTGTAGTACTTCTTTAATGGGCCGTTGGGTGTCAAGCCCCCAAAAGTGATTGTCACGTCGCCGAACTCTCGCTTCTGTTCGTGGTCAGCGCAAAGCTGCCACATCATGCTGTCAGAGAGGAGGCGATGAGCCCATCTAGGACACGTGCTCCGCTCCGAAGAGCGCCCACTGTACTAGTTCCGGCTTCATCGCATCCCTCGTCCCGGCGACGGGACCTCGGCGGAGCAGGATCGGTTGGATCCGCTCCGAACTCGTCTACCCCGCGATGGCCTCCCGGCCCAGCGGAAGTCGGTGCCATCGACTCACATCCGATGCAGGATCACCGCCAGCTTGCGTGCCAACGCCACCTTGGCCCGCTTCATGCCGCGCCGCTTGGCCACGTCCATCGCCCAGTGCTTGAGTGACGAGAAACGCACTGCCCGTGTCAGTAGGATGTGGGCAGCCTCATACAAAGCCGTGCGCACCATCGTGTCGCCCGCCCGGCTGATCGCGCCGGCACGATCCGTCTCACCGGATTGATACTTCCTCGGTGTCAGGCCGAAATGGGCACCAAGCGCCTTGGATCGGGCGAAGCGCTGCGGATCGTCCACCGCCGATTTGTAGGTGATCGATGTCATCGGTCCCACACCTGGCGCCGTCATCAGCCGCCGACAAACCTCATCACGACGCACGATCGCAAGCAGAGCGCGATGCAGTCCTCCGAATTCCGTCCTCAAGGCATCGCGCGCCTGCCGCACCGTCTCGTATCCTGCCTGCGCCAAGGCCGCATGAAGCCACTGCGACAGTGGTCCCGCTTCCAAGCCGACCAGTGTGAGCCGCAGACCGAGATCGGACAAAAACGCAAGCAGCGCCTCCGGCTCGCTGGCCACTTTCGTCTCGCACACAATCGTCCCGGTCGTGTCTACCACGCACACGCTGCTCTGTTCCAAGGAAACGTCAATGCCTGCATAGCAATCCTTGCCTGTCCCTCAATGATGCCCAGGGTCGACCATCGAACCCCGCTTTCTACATCATCACTCTGAGGGGCAGCCAGACCGCACCGCTACCTCCAGCGGCAGGCCCATTACGGCATCTAGATGATGATATTGGCAAACATTATTGATTCTCGATGAAAATTACCATTCGATACAGAGCAAAGTTCGACAGCAAGGCTGCTGTCGACGTTCGGTCTAGGTAATGTTTGAAGGAGGAAAGCCGGTATCAGCGTCAAGGCTACACGACTTAAGATTGCCAGAAGCTTGACAGGCTTGCAGGCTGCACTTAGGAGTTTCTCAAGCAATTAAGTGTGTAATATCAAATGGGGAGCTTTCAGCCGACAAGTCTAAATCCTGGCTGGCGTCAAGTTTGCATTGAGGATCAACAAGTTGCTGTCGTTTGCACGACCGATCGATGAAAAGGGGTATGCTCGACAAGCTGACATTCTACGCCCGAAAACCGGGCGCCAATCAGCTTGTTGCCGAGGAAGTTCCTTGCTCGCTCACATGGCCCTACATGATCTGCCAGGAAATGCTGGCAGATTGTGGCCCTCGACGCACTGTTTCGAGTTTGGCGCCAAATTGGGACGATTATCGACAACACCAGTTTGTCATATCCAGCCCCAAACGGCTCGAAGAGGCAAGCTAAGCCATAGAATGGCGTCAGCTGATTCAGTGAATGATTGCGCTCAAAATCATCCTGCTGGCATTTATCGGACCGACATAAGCAGCTACGTGGCGATTCGTAGAGTGAAGGAAACAATTGATTGCAAGGAACAGTGGTTAGGCGCCAAACGATGCCGTGAAGAGCGCCTCTTCTATATCGCCACCCCAAAGACGTAAGAGTGAAATTGATTTAACGATGGGTTGCATTACCTACAACAAACGTTGCCTATCATGGCACTATCGGTCGAGGTTGCCATGATAGGCAATGCCTGCGTTACAGTGAACCGTATGGGCCGTTGTTCAGCCTCGCTCCCTCAATCACACGGAAATCCTAAAATGCCCCAAAGCTCCGACTTTGAGAGCATCTCTGAATGCTCGAAGACCAACTATCGAAGTAAGTGGAGCTATAGACTTAGCTGGAAAAGTAGGATATGCGCTTCTGACGGTATGCGGTTGAGTATGCTCTTTTTTGAAAAGCTGAACGAAAAATCTGATTGGCATACAAGCCTAAAGGTCTCCAGTCGATGCAGCTATGACATCTCACACTTGCACCAGCAGATGTTGCTGCGGACAAGCTCTGAGTATTGGCTCAGAACTGAGAGCAAGATCACCAAAAAAATATTGTATGGCAGACTTAGACAGATTGATCCACCATCATGGCAAAATAAAACATTTGGAGCATCTCTCACGCTATATTCGAATTGAAAGTATTTGACATGGGATCCATAGCTGCACTTCCTGATCGCCTGCCCCAATCCTCTAATGGTGGCGCAGTCTTGACATTCATTGTTCCGGCACCTGATGGTTGCAACCTTGCATGTCCGTATTGTTTTATTGACCAACGACTTGAGCCGGCATCCACCAACACAATAAGCCCTTCTGATTACAGAAAATTTGTAGAAGATATTATAAAAAAAGAGAAGGTTTCAGCTTTATGCATTCAAGGCTATGAACCTTTGCTTGATACGTCAATGGAATTTACTTTGTCGATACTTCAAACGGGCAAGGATCTCATCATACCCACCAGTATCGTTACAAATGGAACCAATTTGACCAAACAGGCTGCGGTGCTAACAGATTACAAGCCCTGGAAGCTCTGCGTTAGCCTGGACGCTTCACTGGCTGAACAGCACGACAAGCAGAGAGGCCGGAATGGGGCATTTGACTTAGCGGTTGCCGGTTTGAGGAAGTCTTTGGAAGTATTTGGCCCGGAGACCGAAATTGCGGTTGCATCAGTCTTAATACCTAAGCGACGACACGTCTTGGATGGAATGCCACGTTTGCTAGCCAATATTGGCGTCAAAAAATGGATCGTTACGAATTTACAAACAATCAAAAAGGGATCGACGATGTCTGTTCTTGGTAATCCTATTCAGATTTTGAATGATCTGCGCAACCTAAAGCAGAATGCAGATTCTTGGAACATAGAATTCGTCGTCGACGACGAGTTTGGCTCACTTAAATCCGATCAGCCCATGCTGGACAAAGAACAATTTGAAGCCATTCGAATTAGAAAACTGACTAATAAATCCGGCGTCTATCGGCTCCTGCCAAATGGGCAGTGCTCAATGGGTCTCGACATCCTTAAAAGATCTCAGCCGGGGCTTCTAGAGTGGAATCCTCGAAATATGGATGCAGCAACATTTTTGCAGTCCGTAAAGTCACATTATGCCCAGCAGATTGAAGCGGTGCCGTAAGGAGCCTTGGCGCCTGGGAGTATATGCCCGCTCTTTAGATGATGGATTCAAAAATGCCGTGCGCGGCTTTCGTCGGCAACTTACGGCGTGGCCGTGCTGGGGATCGCTCCTAATTTGTAATCCGCAACCGGCTGCGGGGATTGCTATTTTGTGCTTTTTTTATCGGTTGCTTCTTATTGCCGATACAGATGCTGGGCTAGCTTGTTGACGCGCGTCCCTCTCCCTACCGCCAACAGCTGTTCTGGCCTTCAGCTTCCTGTATTATCCCTGTGATAGTAAGAATAACTTCATCAAATCGGGCAAGGTGATTACCTCAAAACCGTGCTTACGCAGATAAGCCAACGCCAGTTCCCCGTCGTTTAGCTTTACTGCTCGTTTGTTTCTTTGCCTACATCTCGCAGCCATGTAGGTCATTATCATGGCCTGATCATAGTTTTCTCCTGGTGTGCTAAGCTCAATTGTTCGGACAGAAGCTTCTTCTTCATGCCCTTCTGGGTCTGGCACAAGCTTGTTATGCGCATAGTATTTCACATTTCCTGGCGTATCTATTCGGCTTGTCAACTCCCGCGGTATTGCTACACTAAGCGTGGTTTCATCCAGGTTCTTCATGTTCTTTCCATAAAATGCTCTTAACTTGCTGGACCATTTATCGGGTATCTGCTGCGGAAATATATGCTCTGATGTTATTCCGAGCGATTTAAGTTCAATCTCACTCAAATCTTCAAACTTGTCGTTAATAATACACTCACGCTCTTCTTTTCTCAGATTTTGAACAATAAAAATTGCTTTTTCATTAAGCCATTGCCATCTTCTTTGACGCTTTTTTTTGTCAATACTTTTTATAGACTTGTAAATATTGACAACATCACCAGATTCGTCATCTTCTATTGTATCAAAGTTTGCAAACGTGAGCATACAGCTAATCAAAAAAGTCAGGTTGAAATATGGCTTAAATGCATCCGACTCCTCAAATACTCGACTCCCCGCATCGACAAGCCAAATAAGAATGTTCAGATCTTGATCTTTCTCCAGATCAGATTTATGGTATTCGTAAAGTAAAAACCAAAAAGCCCTAAGTGTCTCCTGAGGATCGGGTCCAATAACTGTCCTGTTTCGACTATAGTGGATTAACGCTCGTGAATTTTTATATTGATCGTCGACGAAAATTTCCAAGACAGAATACATATCATCTTTATGTACATCTGACTGCTTTTTTACTTCTAGATAAAAACCCTGCTTATTTTTTGCCAGAAGTGCATCTATGATATTATCAATGAGAGAATCTGGATTGTCTGAATTGTAAGGTATGTAGCCATCCTCTGATCTATCTGCTCCATCATAATGCGCCCCTACAAAACGCCATTTATTTATGAATAACGCAACTAGTATACGTATATCTCCTGGCGTTATTCTCGTTTTACCTGATAATTTTGGATAAAGTGATCGGATTTTATTTTCATCGACTAACCATCTTTCTTGCATTATTCGCAGGCTATTTCTGTAATATTTTCCCGACTCAAATCCACCATTAAGATGCCAAATATCATAAAACTGCCGTAAGAATTTTCCGGGGCTAGCTTCAATCCAAGGAGGTGCCGGTGTCCCTTGATCGATGGCATGCAAAGCAGCCTCAATATCCCCAGACAAATTCGCACCTTCCGCTGATTTATTCATCATTGAACATTCTGCCTTAAATGATCCACGTCATTCAACGCCTTTATAAATCAGAGGCTTAGAAAATTCAAAATGAAAAGATAGAAAAGTCTTAGCATTGAATGTTTAACGATTATTTTTTAATTTTGACGATCGAATCTGAATATCTATCATTAGTATCGTTAGCAATGACAATCGGTAACGCAGAAGGCGCAGAAAAATTGACTATTTGACTTTCTTTTATGGTCGCAATTCAGCCAAGTGACAAACTAGAAGGTCGGGTGGCTTCAGTTAGGTTCCCACAATGAGAGCGCGAACTATTCCACAAATTCTGAGAGAGTTTTCTGCTCTTTATCTCAAATGTTCTGAAAGGCGGTGAAAACTTGGAGAATTGGCAATGACATCAGTTTACTCCATGGGACATGACCCTATTCGATTAATCAACCTATTGAAACTCAACGGCTTTGAAGCCTATGGGTCGGTTTTTCTCCTTATTCCGACGCCATGCCCCGAAGACACGCGGGAACACGTGATCTGGCTTAGATATCTTTCGCGTCGCGGCTTCATCAGGCGTCGTATGGTCAGCACAGTCGATCAGGTCCGTAAACTGGCTACCGACACTCACCCTCACCTGTTCGAAGGATCACCCATTTGCTTCGAAGTTTATCGGCTCGATCGTCGGGCCTTACCGCGGATCTTCGCTCATCTCGAACGGGAAGCAAGAAGCTTGATTGCCTGATGCTTGGAAGTTCGAGAGTTGTAAGTCGGCGGTCATGGTTTGACGACTAGGCTTTCACCTCGGCTCTTCTTCTAACGTTTAGTCCGGAATTAGGAGGTATCTTGGAATGGAGATTATTATTTTGGCCCGGTCGAAATTCTTGAACTCGTTTGCAGCATTGTTGTCGGCAACAGTGGGGCTTATCATGGTGGCGATCGCTTATTGGAAGATGAGGACGAAGCATAGTCGCTCCCGGATGGGAGACCTGGGCTATGCCATGCGCTAAACTAGTTGTCTCAAACAATCCACTCGGACTGGTCGAGGTTATCCAAGACTACGGAGTTAGTGAGTTTGGCGGCCTCTTTGTCTATCTGCCGCACCCGAGAAGAAACTCAAATCGTCAAATTTGGGGATGGATCGAAGCGATGCGATTGTCTGATGCGATAGTTGGAGGGCCTTGGCAGGTTAGGGTCGATGCTGTCTACTCCCGACTATCCGATAGCCATGCTAAGCTTTTAGACGGAAATCCGACGCACTTTGAGATATATCGCCTTGACCGGAAACGGCTTGCAGATCTAATGCGCTAGATCATGGTTTCTATCAAGTTTACAACTTGCTCAACTTTGGACGAGGTATTGGATTTTATCCTCCAGTTGCTTAACTGGCGAATGCTGTAGGAATCGCGAAACCAACTGTTGTGGTGGCTTTGATATTTTGTGTTCCCGTCACGATCCATAGTGCGCATTTTCTTTTGGAGAGATGAGTAACAGTCTGATGTTTCAGCTGGCTAAACGTTTGAGCTTCTTGGCCGATTGGGCAACGTTCGGCGTTTTTGACGTGGTCCCCGGCTCAAAAGCCGCTGCCATACTATTATGTGGTATATTGCTTGAAGAAAAGCAGCCAGAACGTCCGCCAATGACAGACGGGATTTTGCTGACCTCCGCTCAAATGGGATCCTGACTACGCGGAATATCAACAAGTTGTGGCAGATGCATTAGAATTCCAGCATACCTTTGTTGCACATGAATGCCGGAAACGCCGTTAGGACTATGGATGCTTGAATTTGAGCAGATATGGAGCGGTATTCTGACATTCTCTCGTCAGAATGCTGATTTGCTGGGTGTAGCAGTGGGTGCTGCCGGGGTGCTGGTAGCAATTTTCTTCGGTTTTATTCAGTGGATTGGCAGCCCTAGGCGAAGGCTCGTCCTCGATTCTCCAGGGCAAACCAGGCGGCTCCACCCTTTTAAGCCTGGTGATGCTGCTAAAGGTCTAATTGAACAACCCTCAAAACTGGAATTCTCGCTGCCCCCTGTCAATCCTGACTTCGTTGGTCGCCTGGAAGTGGTTGAAAGGATCAAAGGCATACTGAGACAAGGCAGCGCTGTTGTAGCATCAGTCGAGGGTATGGGAGGCATTGGCAAGACCACAACGAGCGTAGAAGCTGTTCACAACCTATTGGGGGAAGGGCAATTCTGCGATGGTATAGCGTTTATCAATCTCGAAGGCTTCAATGCAACCCGGCCACCCAAGACGCCCGAGGAAGCATTCACCGAATTGCTGCGGCCTTTAGTAGATGCCAAGATGAAATTACCAGCCGACAGGATCGAACTTCAACGCATATGGCGTAAGAAAACATCCGGGCTAAATATGCTTTTATTCTTAGACAACGCTAGGGACGAGGATCAAGTAGGTTCTCTAATTCCCGGACATAAAACTTGCAAGGTCCTTATCACTTCCCGAAACGCATTCTCGATTGCTGGGATTCAGCCAGTGGATCTCACGTTGATGGATCCTGAAGAGTCTCAAGCACTAGCCCTCAGCCTAGCCAATCGTCGCCATTTTGACCGACTTAGCCAAGATCAGTCGGCCAAACTTGCGGTAGCTTGTGGACACCTACCGCTTGCTATTGAGGTCTTAGCAAACACTCTAGATCGGAGTTCTGGATTAAACGTCGATTTCGTGCTTGCTAGTGTTTCCGCTGACGGTCGCCTCCCACCTGCACTAGAGCGAGCTAAGATTTCGCTGCGCGCTAGCGTTGACTCGCTTGACAAATCTACCCGCGCACGATGGCAGGCACTTGGCGTCTTTGAAGGCAGCTTCGATCTGGCTGCTGTCGAAGCCGTTTGGGCATTCAGCGAACCAGAATACACGCTGAATGAGTTGGAATCTTACAGCTTGGTTGAATTCGACCGCGATCGTAAGCGATACGCACTGCATGACATTCTACGCACAATTGCGCTGGAGGGGTTAAACGAGGAACTAGATCAAGCAAATAATACTAAATGGCGACATGCCGATCACTTTTGCAGCGTTCTTGAAGAGTCGAACAATCTCTGCCTTTCTGGCGGAAAAGGTCTAATTTCTGGACTGTATTTATTTGATGAGAACGATCAAAATATCCTTTCCGGTCAACTTTGGTCTTCCTCTTCGGCAGAAGAATCCGAAAAGACCGCTCAAATATTTGCGAGATATGGAAAAGCCGGCCATTATATTTTGCTCTGGTACAGAGGATCTCAACAAGCTCGAATTACTCTATTGAATAATTTGTTGAGCGTATCAAGAAAGATCAAGGACAAAAAAATGGAGAGTTCTGCGCTTGGTATGATCAGCGCAACCACATATCGATTAGGAAATTTCCGTAGGGCTCTCGTTTCGAGTAATGAATGGCTGGTTATTTCTCGAGAGCTCGGCAATCGCAGAGACGAGGGCGAAGCACTTAACAATGCCGGAATCAGTTATTTTCATTTGGGGGAACCGAGACAAGCGTTAGCAGTACTTAAAGAAGCGGCGCAGATTTTGCGTGAGGTCGGCGAACAAAGGCTCGAGGGATATGCACTCGGCAACATCGGTGATGTATTAAATAGTATAGGAGATTACACGCAGGCAATAACCAAATACGAACAACATCTCGAAATCTCGCGGCAGCTGGATGAGCCAATTACGCAGAGTTTTCGCCTAAGCTGTTTGGGATCGGTGAATGTGTCTCTTGGCAATTTTCAGTATTCATTTGAATGCCTTAACAAGGCATTATCGATAGCAAGAGAATACGGAGAAAGACATCACGAATGTCGGGCACTCAGAGAGCTTGGGTATTGGCACAATATGCGCAAGAAGCCAAAGCAATCTCTAGAGTATTATGAAGACGCGCTCTCAGTAGCACTAGAGATAGGTGATCGGTTTGGAGAGAGCGAGGCACTTAGCGGTCTTGGGGTTGGCCTAGCGGTTAAGGGAAATCATAAAGAAGCAATCAGCTTCTTTGAGCGTCAGTTCACACTCGCGAAGGACATCGGGAACATAAATGGACAAGCGAACGCACTTTTTCACTGGGCTGAGGAGGCATACAAGCTCGGGCGAGGCAAAAACGCGATACGGATGATGCGTGAATCTGCAGCGATATTAGGACGCCTTGAGAGTCCATTGTTAGGAAGAGCACAGGATTATCTCAATCGATGGGAGAAGTCTCTGAGTGAGCAGTAGTTTCTTGAATGGTGAGGTCTGCAGATCTATAGCCGCTGAATATCGAAAGTAACTTCGTGTGAATTCGGTGAATCCGGGCCCAATTTTATGCAACCCTGCTGGAGTTAGCGTTGTTTGGTTCCCTATGGATTACGCATTATAGCAGCTCTAATGAAAGAAGCCGCCTTTGTGGGCGGCTTTGTGTTTGTTTTGATGATGTAATACCTGAGAGATCGCTGACAGTTTATTCCGGACACATCTATGGACACGAGATATGCGGGAATGTTGGTGACGGCATCTGATCAGGCAGCGGCGTGATCGTTACGGTTTTCGATGCCGTCGGTGAATTTGATCCCTTCAATGACCTTTGGCAACTGGTTCTGGCCATCAAGCTTGCGCC
>JBCCWF010000237.1:0-9836 GCA_039194035.1 Cyanobacteria bacterium P01_E01_bin.6
GCACAGCGGGCGGCACAGGATTTTGGGTTTTGGTTTTAATGACGTCCAGGTACTTAATAAACAATCTGCCTCTGTTTTGAACTTTCATTTGCAACAATTTTCTTATGGCCTATACCCAACGTCCGAGTTCACGATCTGAGCATGCATTCGGAACGCTTTATGGGGTTGGGGTCGGGCCTGGGGATCCAGAGCTGATTACGATGAAAGGAGTTCGGCTTATTCAACAGGTTTCTGTGTTGGCATTTCCTGCTGGTGTTAATGGAAAACCAGGCATTGCAGAGCAAATTGCAGAGCAATGGTGCCTTCCGCATCAGGAGCGGCTGGCACTTGAGTTTCCTTATGTCCAAGACCCGGATGTATTGGTTAATGCGTGGAATAATGCTGCTGATATCGTGGGGCAGCGATTGCATCGACAAGAAGATGTGGTGTTTTTGTGTGAGGGCGATATTAGTTTCTACAGCACGTTTTCTCATCTGGCGGAAACATTACAGCAGCGCTATCCTGGCGTTGAGATTGCTCCGATTCCAGGGGTCTGTTCGCCCATGGCAGCGTCTGCCATGGTGCAGCGTCCGCTGACAACGCAGTCTCAGCGTTTGCTGATACTACCGGCCCTTTATCGCGTGGCTGATTTGGAGACTGCGCTTGATGCTTCTGAGGTTGTGGTGTTGATGAAGCTAAAGTCGGTCTACCATGACGTATGGAAAGTTCTGAGGTCTCGTAACTTGCTCCATCGGAGCTATGTTGTGGAATGGGCAACCTGGCCACAGCAGAAAATATATGATGATTTGGGCGATCGCCCAACCTTAGACCTGTCATACTTCTCAGTGCTTGTTATTCGCCAAAGCTAAATCAAGCCTGCCTTAAGCTACGTCCTCAAAAATGCAGTCTTATAATGCAGTCTTATTGAGATGTGCCCACATGATTGAGCATTATGAAAGAAGAAGCTGATGCTCTGATTCATTTAGCAGATGGCTAAAATTAGGTTGGTAAGTACCTGGACGAAATTAAAACCAAAATTCCAAATCCTGTGCCGCCCGCTGTGCGGGCGGCACAGGATTTGGGAGGTTACGTTGACTTATGTCTAGCTACTTATATTGACACTCTGCCGATTCAGACGAGATGTGCAGGTCATGAAAGCGTCCACAGCCTCTTTATTCCCCATGATTTCTGCACTAATGATGATCTCATCTGCGACACATTAAGACGCCCTGATTTATATGGCTTATCGATTGTTATCTACGATTCCCAAGATGGTTCTCGCGCTCATTCAGGTAATGAAGGAGAATCCATCACGAGGAGCATCTGTCCTATCCATTGGCATCCATGGGATTCTCTTCGCCATTATGCCCTTCATCAGTTTTCCTGAGTTTGCGGACGATGAATTAGATATTCAACGTCAAGTCTCTGTCATCGACCTCGATGCCGAACAACTGAGCCGCGTTCCAGATTTCTCTAGCTCAGCACTTCAAATTCCATCTATTCCAACAGGAGATGACTTTGACTCAGTTGACGATCTTCCCAGCCTAGAACTGGACGACGACTACATTCCTCCTCTTGCACCTCCCCCACCTATTCCGTTTTCATCCATATGGCCTTTGCTTCCAAGTCGAACACCCGCGCCTATTCCGACTTTACCCGTGCCACCAACCCCACCCAATGACGGGGCAGAACCGATCACTGAGTCACCGGAACCGATCGAACTAGAAGCCCCCATTACTGGGCCAGAAGAACTGACGGACCCAGAGGAACCTCCTGAGCCACAGGAGACCCAAGAGGAAAGAACACGACGGTTGATTGCAGAGCGCTTGAGTGAACAAGCTGAACTGCGGCGATTGTTTACTCAAGCGGTTGAACCTAAAGAAATTTTTGGTCAATGGAATGATGCTGTTTCTAACGCGGGCATTTCACCTCCCACCGATACGAGTTTCGATGATTATGTTTTTTCTGAAACATTTCCCTTTCCTCAACAGGCTTGTCCCTTTATTCAGCAAGGCATGATTGCAGGAGCAAGTGTATATACTTCTGTCGGTTTCGTTGTTGGCACAGATAATCAGATTCTAGAACAACCAGAACCTTTACTCGTTAGTACGTCGGGCATTCCTTTCTTTGATGAACAATCTCTTGAGGCGATCGCCGACCCTGAACGAGATTGGGGAAACACAACAGGAACGCCACAATCACGCCTATTGAATATCACTTTTGAGTACACAGAAGAATCATGTCCTGATGGAATGTCTCCTCCTTGACTTAAGAAGAAGCCATATTATGACAGTGCTGCGGTTATAAAAATGTTGCATGAGTCTTGATGAGGATTTTTTTGCATGCTTAGGGGAATCTGCTCCACGGCTGGTTGATAGCCTAGAGCGTTTTGCTCAGGTACGAGTGCTTGTGGTTGGCGACTTAGCGCTAGATGAGTTTATGACGGGGGAAGTAGAACGAGTATCTCGTGAAGCACCCGTCATGATTTTGCGCCACGAAACGACGCGACAAGTTCCTGGGGGTGGCGCAAACTCTGTCTGCAACTTTGCGGCGCTGGGGGCTTCAGTAAAAGCAGCGGGATTCGTCGGTGATGATGACCAAGGGCAAGCCATTCGACGTATCTTTAGCCACATGAATGTGGACACCCAAGGTGTGATGGTCGATGGCGATCGCCCAACAGTCACGAAAACTCGTATTTCAGGCCATGCTCGACAGTCCGTTACCCAACAAATTGTTCGGATTGATCGAAAATCCGATGCTTTTCCATCATTGACGCGACAGCAGCAATTGGCAGACTATATTCGTCAACAGATTGATCACGTTGATTGTGTCGTGTGCTCTGATTATGGGGATGGCGTGTTAACGCAGGCTGTGATTCAGGCTTCGTTGGCTCATGCACTCGTTGTGGTAGATGCCCAACAGGCTCTTCATCGCTTTGCTGGGGCTACGATGTTCACACCCAATTTGCCAGAGGCAGAGAAAGCCGTGGGATATGCGATCGCCGACGAATCAAGCCTCTATCAGGCAGGGAACGATCTTCTTCGCACCACTCAGGCCGATGGTGTACTCATTACTCGAGGAGGAGATGGGATGACCTTTTTTGATAAAACGGGGCACCCTCAATCCATTCCAGCGTTCAATCGAACCGATGTCTTTGATGTCACTGGAGCTGGGGATACGGTGACAGCGGCACTAACCCTAGCGTTGGGCACTGGAGCATCGTTTTGGGAAGCTACGGTCTTAGGTAATCTTGCCGCTAGCATCGTAGTTCGCGAATTTGGCACAGCAACGACTACCGTAAATGCGATGAAACAAGCTCTTTCAGCATTACTACTGACCTAAGGGACTGTGCATGGTGAGGGGCATTACCCTTCTTCATCTGTAAGACATGCTTGCTATGATGATGCGGTTCTGTAAAGTTATAGCTGGCAAAGCTCTTCGTTTGCAGTCAATATTAGGTGGAACTGTAAAATTAAGACCACAAAACGTGTCGTCTGTTTGGGGTGCTAATGGCAGACAGTCAACTCTTAGGGAGCCGCTACCAATTTGTCAAAACTTTAGGGTCTGATCCTAAGGGAAGTACTTATTTGGTTGTTGATACATTTTTGGAAGATCAACCCAAATGCGTAGTTAAGAAGCTACGGCTTCCAGGCAAGTCTTCGAAAGCGATTCGCTTTATTTTGGTTCTCCTTAAGAAGAAGGCAGAAGCTCTTAAGCATGTCGGCAGCCATGATCAAATTCCAAAAATCCTGGCCTCTTTCGAGGAAAATAATTTTTTCTATCTGGTTGAAGAATTTATTCCAGGGCGTCCGCTAAGTGACGTTCTAAAGCCAAGACAAACCCTCTCCGAGACGGCAGTTCAGCATGTGATTCGAGAGGTTCTCAAAATTCTTCTAGTTGTTCACAGTTGGGGCGTCATTCACCGATGCATTAAGCCTTCCAACTTAATTCAACGCCTTCCGGATAATCAACTGGTGTTGACTGGGTTTGGCATTTTTAAGGAGATTAGTGCTCAAAACGGTCGGACACCCAGTTCCACCTATGATAAACACGCCACAAACGGTTCCTCTGCTTACATTCCTCTCGAACAGGTTGCGGGACAACGACACTTCAGTAGTGATATTTATGCTGTCGGCATGATTGGTATTCAGGCTCTTACAGGGCTTCCTCCCCATGAACTTCAGCAGCTAAAGCGTATGGGACAAGAAAATGAAGGACACGTCCCAGAATCTCTGTCATGGCATAGCTATGCAAAGGTGAGTCCTGAATTCCAACGCATTCTGGATCGAATGATTTGCCCAAATCCTGAACATCGCTACACAACTGCAGCCAGTGTGTTAGAGGATTTGGACAAGCTGACAACTGTACCGTCGATACCCGATACCCTCTCTCAGCCTGTTATTAATCGCTTGGGTTCAGCTCAAGCGACTCAAGACGTTGCTGTCCGACCGCGTCGGCCAAAACGGTCAACGGCTTTGGGTATTGTTGAATTATGTCTTCTGTCGATTGTCTTGGGTATCCTAGCTGCCCGGCTACCTCAACGTATTTGGGCCTCGAATGCCCTGAGCCAAGGACAAACGTCTCAGCAGTCAGAGCAGTATGATGAGGCGATCGCCCACTACACCAAGGCAATACAGAACTATCCCACAGCCGATGCTTATACGAATCGGGGAGTGGCCTATTTCTTGAATGATCAGCATCTTCTGGCACAAGAAGACTTTGCCCGCGCGATCGAACTAGACGATCGGCAGGCAACGCCTTTCTACTATCGAGGCAATGTTCGTTATTTTCTGAATGATCTTGAGGGTGCCCTAGAGGACTATACCCAAGCCATTCAGCGTGACCCAGAAGGCACGCTGAAAGCCTATGTCAACCGAGGCAATGTTCGAGCGGAGTTGGGAGACGATAATGGCGCAATTATCGACTATAACAAAGCCATAGAACGCGATCCTAATTTGGCAGACGCCTACCTCAACCGATGCTTATCTCGATCCAATATCCAGGAGCACCAATTAGCGATCGCTGACTGTAGTCAGGCGATTCGCTTAGAACCAGATTCTGTGCTTGCGTACCAAAACAGAGGGCTTGTTCGGCGACGTGTTGGAGAACCCATTGGGGCTATCCAGGACTTTAATATCGCGATTAACCTTGATCCAAACGACCCAGATCCATATTACAATCGCGGCTTAGCACGCGAAGAAGTGGGTGAATTGGCAGGGGCGATCGCCGACTATACCCAAGCAATCACCCTTGACCCAAACCATACCTTCGCATATTACGATCGGGCGATCGTAAAGATGGGGAAGCGTGATTTTGAAGGTGCCCTTGAGGATCTAGAAATAGCGGCTAAATTATGCCTGGATGCAGGGCGCGAAGGTTGTTACAGCGATACCCAATATCAGGTCAATGAAATTCAGCGGCTTTTGCAGATTCAGCAAGAGAACATCCCTTCAGATATTGGGGATCAACACAGCACTGATCAAACAGAAGACAGGCTCAACACATTGATAAGCGACTAGTCTGTTTCACCAACTGGTTTGTCGTGATAAGTACCTCGGCACAATTAAGAAAACAAATTCGCAACCCTGCGCCGCCTGCGCAGCTGGCAGCGCAGGGTTCTATAGGTTTTACAGTTAATTGTGACCCTTAACTGAGACGAAATAATGCTGAATTTTTCACTATCCGCCTGTCTCTAATTGAAGAATTGATGCTGCAATTAGCTTTGGTATTCCAGCGTTGGCATTTCAAATGCTAACACTGCACGGCGGCCGCTTCCCCGGTGAGCTGTTCCACGCCTTGAACCTCTAGTATTGGCAAGTTCTTCAGAGGTCTCTGTCGCAAATTCAGTGTTGGATGACTCGGATACTAAGTAAGTTGTCATGGCAGTAAGTGCCAAAACACCAGTAGCAAAGGCGATGGGCATAAAACGCATAGTAAGTACCTGACTTGATTGACTTACTCATGTTTTCGGCGTTTATAGAGGGCATCCGGATGTGTTTCTTGGCTGCCTATAAGAGGAAATACGGAGATTTTGGAGAATACTCTTACAACGCATTCAATTTTTGGCTGATAACTTACTATCCGGGAAAAATGTAACGAGATTCTGGGGTGCGGAGCGCCCCAGAATCTCGCCTAAGAATGCAAGCCCACTTTTTTCTTTCAAGACAAGACGAGTCGGTTGACAAAATGAGAACGCGTTAGGTGCAATGACTATTCCTTGGATCTGAAGACGTGAATATCCTGCACCACAAGAGTTTGAAATAGATGAAACTAGAGAGGACTTGGTAAAGAACACGTTAAATCATTCTAAATACGGAGGCTCTTCTTCAAACAGCAAGCTAACTTGGTTGGGCGATACGAACAGTCAGAGAAGATGTCGATTTTGGGTTGTCAACAAGTTTGCTGTATATGGTCAAACCAATGGTGAATACGATATCTACGATTCAAGAGATGGGTGAAACAGCTCCATTTGTCCTCGTTCGAATGTTTCTTCTCCAAGGGTTAGTGTTATCGTTTGGGCTTGTTGTCATTCTTATGATTATCTAACCGCTATCCTTGCGTGGCAGGGCTTATAACTTGAGTCGGGAAGAATTTAGCGGGCTGCTGGGGCGGGGAGCGCCCCAGCAGCCCGCCTAAAAATATAAGCCCGTGACAGATGTGTGTGATCCAGCTTGCCTACACTCTAGAAATACATCGGAATCGCACGGTTATCACGCCAAAAAAATGAACATGCAAAGACCTAGATGCATGTGTCGTCGCACCGTACAATTCTCTAGCCTGGTAATCACATCGAAGCTAATTTTCTCTTTCGCTCTCTTCTCTTCTTGGTGCGAAATTAATCAAAATGTTGCCTGAAACTATTGATAGTGTGTGGCAGCACCACACATTATGGGTCGCCACATAACGGAGAACCCTTTTTTAGTAGGAGTGCGTTTCTACGTCGTGTGTCTCAGTGAATTTTGAGCGTGTCTATGCCTTGCCTTGCCTACAGAACATCGAATCGATTGTTTTGTTTGTAGGCTAAAATTCACTTGGGTTGCGTATTTTGATGGCTATACCCCGCCGGAGGCCGAGTACGGCCATGCAATTAAATTGCTAAAAGCTTATCAGGTTAGAAATCTGGTAAATGCAGTATGATCATCGGCAACCCTTGTGACGGTACATCAACCCCTCCTTTATGAACTGGTGGTCAAAGCTTAAGAATAATTCCCTCGCTAAATTCGGTGCAATCCTACTTCTGGTCTTTTATTTGGTGGCGATCGCCGCTGAATTTGTCGCTCCCTACGATCCGTACGACTCTCAAGTTGATGGGGCGCTGTTGCCACCCACTCAAGTTTATTGGCGGAATCAAGCTGGTGAATTTATTGGGCCTCATATTTATCCAACGACCCTTGGGCCAGTGGACTTGGAGTCTGGTAAGCGAGAACTAAATGTTGATTTGACTCAACCATCTCCTCTTCGACTGTTGGTCAAGGGCCCTGAATATCGCTTTCTGCAAGTGAGCTTACCGATTCCCACCCAGGCCAATATCCAAGACATGGAGATGGAGAATATGGTCTTGTTTGCCGGGTTTAAAGGAACCCGTCACCTTTTTGGTGCCGTTGGAGAGGGGACGTGGAATCTGTTGGGCACAGATGTCCAAGCACGGGATCAGCTCAGCCGTTTGATTTACGGGAGTCGCATTAGCCTCAGCATTGGCTTGGTCGGTATTGCGATTTCGTTGCCATTGGGCATGATCGTTGGCGGAATCTCAGGATATTTTGGAGGCATCACCGATGCAATTCTGATGAGATTCGTCGAAGTCTTGATGACTATTCCGAGTATTTATTTGCTGATTGCGCTGGCTGGAATTATTTCTCCAACGTTAAGTAGCTCTCAGCGATTTTTGATGATCGTTGTCATCACCTCATTCGTTAGTTGGGCAGGGCTTGCACGGGTGATCCGAGGGCAGGTATTGTCCATCAAACAGCGTGCGTTTATTCAATCAGCACGGGCAATGGGCGGAAAGCCTTTCTACATCATTGTGCGTCACGTCCTTCCTCAAACAGCGAGCTACATCATCATTTCAGCAACTCTTGCTGTACCGGGCTTTATTGTCGCTGAGGCCGTCTTAAGTCTGATTGGCTTGGGTATTCAGCAACCTGATCCATCGTGGGGAAATATGCTCTCTCTGGCGACCAATGCCTCTGTCCTTGTGCTCCAACCTTGGCTTGTTTGGTCTCCATCTATCCTTATTGTGCTCACGGTTTTGGCCTTCAACCTTTTAGGAGATGGGTTGAGAGATGCTCTCGATCCGCGCAATTTATGGAAGGAATAAGGCTAAACAGGACTTTGACCGTAATAGGGTAGTGCGTCTGACCAGCAAGGGCGATCGCCCTTACACCAGCATTGATAAGCAAGGTCTAGCATGTCGGGCGTTGTCCAACCCAATCCTCCCTCGGCAACGATCAAGCGATTTGGGTGAGGCCAAGATGATAATGTTTGCTGCCATTGTTCGCGAGGCAGCACCGTGTCTGTCATGGTGGGCTGCAATGGGATAGGTGAAGGCTGAGGTGCGATTTCAGAGTCTTTCTGTCTAATAGGCTTGGCATGATCAGCCGTTCGGTGAGCATAGATGGCTCCATAGACATCGCCTCGGCGAGCTGCCATTTCAACCGCAATATCTAAGCAAGGAGATGTATTGTCAGCTGCTGAAGAGGGATTGGCTGATTCGGTTCGGAGGGTTGCCCAACCCAACGATTGCAATGTCGAAATGGCAAAAAGAGGAATGTTGAGCTGTTGTGCTAGAGTTCTCGCTGTGACAACTCCGATGCGAGTTCCGGTAAATCCTCCAGGGCCTTTTGCAACCACGATAAATGCCAAGTCCGTCCAATGCTGAGGCCGAAGAAAAGATTCAAGATGGACATGTAATTGAGTGGACATACCGCGTCCCAAATCCCACGTGTGCGATCGCCCCGCACCTGAGAAATTACTCATAGCGAGTCCCAGTTCTGGACTCGCCGTATGGATTGCAAGAGCATATTTTCCTTCCCCCAAACCTGTCGATAAATCAGTCACGATAGACTCCATGAACATGGTGAATATAGCCCTTGTCATTGATGGAAGCAGGATGGCTTGCTAGCTCTCAGGGTGACATGTACAGCAATCTGAACCTATACGGTGTCTCATCGTTAAGCGGAAAACTCTATAGCGACGTGCCGTTCAGGCCGCACGAAACAAAAAAGAAAACCGACTGACTCAACAATGCTGCTTATACACACTACTCCAGAGTCAGCGAGGAGGGAGAATCAATTGCACAAAACAACGACGAGAATAGGAAAATCGTCTTCCTACACTCGTCGTTGTTTATGAACGCTTTTCTCAGTACTTGAGCGTAATTAAACCAAAATCCCAAATCCTGTGCCGTCTGCTGTGCGGGCGGTACAGGATTTGGAAGAATACGTTTAATGATGGTTGCTACTTAACCCCAAACCATATTGGGAACTATCGTTCCCAACCTAGACGGGATTTAACGTTGGATGGAATGAAAATTCAAGCACTCCGAGATATTTTGTTGGGGAAGATAGCCACCCCAACAAAATACATTCCGGTTTTATTTCATTTCTATTCCTTAGATAATCATTTGGGGCAATGATTAGAAGCTGGGATAGACCTGCACCAATACCGTTGCTAAGTAGCCGAAGCCAAAGGGGCAATTAGGCGCACACTTATGCTCCGGTGGATTGACGGTTGCTGTTACCGCACCAGCATAGAAAGTATTGCCAAAGCCATCGGCAGCAGGCTTGCCTTTGTGTGTGATGGTGTAGGTGTATTGATCCTTCTTGGTGACAATAGACTCAGTGAGATCCAAGTCTTCC
>JBCCWF010000238.1:0-9823 GCA_039194035.1 Cyanobacteria bacterium P01_E01_bin.6
GGCGGGCGCAGCCCGCCCACCTCTCACCTTTCATTGCACGAATCATGTAGGAAAGCTATATGAATATGAGGTTATATGAGTTTTTTGGGTTTCTTCACTCCACAAGACCCGAACGCGAGCAGGCAAAGCCCATCGTCGCCCATCGTTGCAGAAAGGGCGATCGCCCAAAAACCCCTTCCTACAATGCATATAGACAAATCCATGATCGCAAAGCGGACAACATGTGAGGTCATATCCATTGATTCATGAGCTTTTATGTAACGACAGCTACCAAATTTGTCGATAGGGTTGGAACTGTAAGCGACGTGGAAATTCAAGCATCAGGCATTCCATCAGGCATTCGAGTAACGTAATAAACGTCTTCAAATGCCGTTTGAACCATAGCTCACTGGATGTTGTAAAACACCTTTCGTCCTCTCCGTTGAGCATCGCAACGTCGCTGATCGACGAATACCTTCACCCTAACCAGGAAATTTACCATGAAACTCAATTATCGCGGGCAATCTTACCATGCACCCACTCAATCCGTGAGCGGTGCTGAAACAGGAGTAAGCGGTTGTTTTCGAGGTGCGTCTTATCCCCTCATGCAAACCGTTCATGAGAACCAAGGAGTATTGCACATAGCCTATCAGTTTCGAGGCGTGACCTATCTCAAAAGCAACTAAGTAAGAAGATGACACAGCCCCCCATCCGGTTCACCAAGGAGAAACACCATGCCCCATCCTACCCTGGTTCGATTCACTCATACGTCCAGTCCATCTGGAAAGCCTTCCATTCAATTACGATTATTCGCCTCAGTCGCAGGGGCGATCGCCTGCATCATTGCTTTTGGTCAAACAATGAGAGCAAATATCTCGAATCCATACCTTACTCGGGCAAAAGAGGGGTGCGATCGCCAATCAGGTACACTCCACCTCATTCAAATTGAGAATGAAGCCTGGATGTGCCTTTACGGCAATCTATTACCTGATTCTGAACGCCTCGGCATTTATCATACGCCAGAGGGTGATCATTATCAGTTTGTATTGCAACAAACTCCAGAGGGATCTGACAAATTAGTGCTAGAGCCACTGAGTCGTCGTCAATCAACAGACGACTAGTCACACAGATTCAGCACTGGTCACAATCAAACCCTTAACGGACATATCATGCCAAGCGCTCAGTAAGCTGTTCGCTATTTCAATCACGTGGTTGTCCCCGCATCTGGCAGGAGACAACCACCCAAATACGCAAAATAGATGAATTTTAGCTTACTTCGCTTGCACATAGCCGAAGGAACGGCTTCAGTTTATGCTGCCGCATCGTCGTCATTCACGTTCTATCTAACTTACTCGATTATCTATACCAAAAGAGTGATGTCAATGACTTCTCAACTCTTAGGTTCTTCCTTAATCAACGGTTTGATTGGTGATGAATTCACCAATGATGATGTCACTGATTTTCTCGAAATCGTTGACAGTCTCGATAAGGGCAAACTAATTGGCGCGAATCGAGGATGAGAAGGCCTTCGGTGATGCAACCGGAGAAATTAACGGAGACACCCAATCAGGCAACGATTTTATCGTATCTACAGAAACGCTGACCATTGAAAGCTCTGCATTCAAGTTCCTCAGTTAACGATCTCAGTTAATCATCGTGGTTCTCGTTGATTCACCTTGCAACATATCCATTCAACAACATACACGTAACACCAAAGGAGACCGATCAAATGGCTATTTTTACAATTCCTAGCGGACAACTTGAAGCAACAACCATTACCCTAACTGACACAGCAGATACTCTCATTGTTGAGGGACAAATCATCGCCCAGCCTGCCGTCATCACTCAGAGAGATTTGAATCATATTCTCGTCCAGCCATGGGGACTGCTGGAAAGTAATAATGCCACAGTGCAAATCGAGGGGAGGAACACCTCTGTTGTCAATCACGGTGTAATTGATGGAGCTGTAATCGACGTTGTGAATGGTGGTCAAGCATCTGCCACGATTCTAAACACAGGAACCATCATTACTCGACAACGAGCCATCAATATGGGCGGAGCCTCAACAGCTGTGATCAATAGCGGCACCATTATCCTGCGCGATGATCCTAGCAATGGCGTCATTTACGCGGATGCGACAGCAAAACACGTTTCTGTCGACAACCAATTAGGGGGTGTAATCGATGTCGGACAAGGAAATGACGGTGATGCTATTTCTCTAGAACTGGGTGAAACCGTAGATGGCTCCATCACGAATCAAGGCGAAATTTACGGACGAGGCGGAGCAAATCTCACCCATGCAGCAGCGATTCGTCTTTACAAAGGAGACGGCATTGACGGGACGGCAACGTTTAATGGGGCAATCGCCAACTCAGGACTGTTATCTGCTGAAATCAACGCAGCTATCTTGATTGAAGACAATGTCTTCTTTAGCGGCACCATTACCAACAATGGGGTAATTGAAGGAGGCGTGTACAAATCCAATGGAGCCAAGCTTGCCATTGATGGTCGTCAGGCTGAAGATAGCCTCACCATTATCAACAACGGCACCATTAATGGCGATGTCCTGTTAACCAGTGGCGATGACGTCTATCGCAGTCGGACAGGCAACATCAACGGCATTGTTGTTGGCGGCAATGGAAACGATTTACTCATCGGTTGTACCCGTGGTGAAGTGCTGAAAGGTGGGCGCGGTGATGATCGGATTAAAGCAGGCAGTGGCGATGACCGGGTATTCGGCCAACAAGGCGATGATGTTATTCATGCTGGGGATGGGGATGACCTGATTGTCGGTGGTCGGGGCAACAACACGGTATTCGGCGGTGATGGTGCGGACATCTTCCGATTGAACAAAGGTAGAGGCGTCACAGTTATCAAGGATTTCAGCCTTGATGATGGCGATGTGCTGGATGTTAGGAAAGGGGCGATCAAGCAGATTGAATTCACCCAGGTTGGGCGCGATACCGTCGTCAGCCTTGGGCGCGATGAACTGGCGGTTCTTAGCAATGTCAACGCTGATAGCTTACCTGCTAGCGTACTGGTCTAAATCTTAAGTCCGACAGCAGACTTATCGGATGTATTTGAGAGCGTTCTGCTATCAAATACACCAAGGATAAGTTACTCAATCAACCATAAAACAACACGTCAACACACACACGGAAGGTCTATGAATTTTCAATCTTTTTCTTGGACTCAGCAGCCGAAGACTCAATCGCTGTCAACGGCACGCACATTTCGCTTTCGCCTCAATAGCACTCACCTCGATCCAAACAACACCATCTCAACCCTCCATGTAGAACACAATGTGGATAAGGTATGGAAGCCTTTCCATCTCGATGCACATACCCCTGGATTTCAAATCTTCGTTTACTCCTGCTTTGTTTGTCAGCACACGTACCTACATATGAATGCGACGGAACAGGGATTAAACTTGGCGTTTGTAAACGGAACGTTTCAGTTGACAACGGCACAAAATTGGCAGGTGTTGTCTGTGGAGGCTGACTTTGATGCCTACCTCAGTGCAAATAATGCGGATATTGAACAAAGAAATTATGTGATCAGCCGCATGAAAGACTGCCCCGTCTCCCGTAATTTGGGCAAGGATGTGACAAAGAAGACTCGGCTGACCATTCATGGATTGCACGACAGACCAAAGGTTCCACAGCCTCATCCTCTCCGGTCTCTCCAGGTATATGGCCAGCAACGCCTGACTAACAGCACCTTGATGAGTCTAAACAGCAGTGACCTTTGAGAGCCATACACGCTTAGATTAACCGTAAAAACATGCCAAAGGGCGATCGCGCTTTGACTAAATTCTTTTTCTGGCATAATTCAACATCGTTCTCCCGTCAATCAAGAATGACAAAGGCTGAAGTGCGATCGCTCTTGATCGACTAACTAGGAGCAAGAACTCAAGATAAGCTTCCACTCTCTAATCTAATGCCACCTATTCTTTGTGCTACGGGAACTATGGAGCTATATCGTAAGTTGAACGAAGCGCTAATGGCTATTCCTGACTATCAAAGCATTATGCTGCCACTTCTAAGGTTTGCGGCTGATCAACAAGAGTATTCCTTAAGAGAAACCATCGATATCCTAGGTGACAAGTTTGGGTTAAAACCTGAAGAGCGAAAAGAACTCTTGCCAAGTGGGAGACAGGCAACATTCGATAACCGCGTGGGATGGGCACGAACATATCTCAAGAAGGCAGGGCTATTGACTTCGACCCGACGAGGCTACTACCAAATCACCAGTCGAGGGCTTAACGTATTGGCTGAGAAGCCTGATGAACTTAGCGCCAAGTTCTTGACCCGATTTGAGGAGTTTCAAGACTTTCGGGACGATTCGAAAAGAAAGGCTAGGCATACATCTGAGATTGAGGTAAAAAACACCAATCAAACTCCAGAAGAGATTGTGGAGCAAGCGATTCAGGAACTCAACGACAATCTGGCTGATGAACTGATTCAAACTATTAAGGAATGTTCACCTGCTTTCTTTGAGCGATTGGTAGTGGATTTGTTGGTGAAGATGGGCTACGGTGGCACCCGTAAAGATGCAGGACAAACCCTTGGGTGCAGCGGTGACGGAGGCATTGACGGCATTATAAAGGAAGACCGTTTGGGGCTGGATGTCATCTATATTCAGGCAAAGCGGTGGGAAAATCCGGTGGGTCGTCCTGAAATTCAGAAGTTTGCAGGAGCATTGCAGGGAATGCGAGCGAAGAAGGGTGTGTTTATTACCACTTCTTGCTTTACCACTGAGGCAAAAAAGTATGTCTCTCACATTGACAGCAAGATTATCCTGATTGACAACCATGAATTGGCAAAATTTATGATCGAACACGATGTTGGCGTTTCATCTACAGCTGCCTATGTGGTGAAGCGGCTTGATACAGATTATTTTTCCGAAGAATGAGCAGACTCAGACTACCGATTATGTTTTCTTTATTGCCATGAAACAATTTTTAGGATCATAATCTTCTTTATCAGAATGCTATCCTGCTAAAGCAATCAGGAGTTGGCAATTGCGATACAGGTTGCCTCATTAGCATGAGCTTTGGGCACGTTACATGCAACCCACTTCTTTAGAGATTGCCACGAGAACATTGGGAAAAGGGCGATTCATGGCTGAGCTATTATTCAAAGGACTTTCATTCTGGGCAAGGCGATCGCACGCTGCATTCTTAAAAAAGACCTCCCAGACAGAAAGGGTTCAAACGAATTTCTTGCGATCGCTCCTCAAACATCATCAGCACACCATTTATGGCCAAGAACATCAATTTCAGGATATTGCGACGATTGAGCAGTATCAAGAACGCGTTCTGGTCAAGCCTTACCGTCACTTTGATCCCTATATCGACCGCATGGCTAATGGAGAGAGCAATGTCCTGGTCGCAGATCCGCTGATTTTCATGAACATGACCAGTGGATCGACAGGGAAAAAGAAACTCATCCCCGTCACGCAGCGATCGCGTCGAGCCGTTGCCGCCGCGACTCAAACGGCTTTGGGGTTTGTCTCCACCGCAGCCCAACAACAGCACCGCCCCTTGGGACAAATGCTCTACAGTGGATCAGCCAAGGCAACGGGAACAACCCCTGGAGGAATTACCTATGGCCCAGTCAGCACTGGAGACTTGAAACTCAGCAGTTCTCTCTATCGCCAGGTTTTTGCCTATCCATTTGACGCACTCCAAGTGAGTAGCATTCAAGATCGCAGTTATCTGTGCATGCTATTTGCCCTAAGTCAGCCTCAGCTAAAAGTCATCAGTGCCACCTTCCCAATTCTGGCACTCCGGCTAGCCCAAGACCTCGACGCATGGAGCAATTACCTCCTCCACGATTTAGAAACAGGAGAAATCTCTCACCAACTGAAACTAGACCCTGCATTGCGCGATCGCCTAGAGCGCCAGTGGCGTGCCCATCCTCAACGAGCAGAAACGCTGCGAAAATCTCAACATACCCACGGCACACTCACGCCGATCGGAGCATGGCCTCACTTGTCCTTCATCATCACGGCACGAGGCGGCACATCTGACGTCTATTTCGAGCGGTTTCCTGATTATTTCGGAGATACCCCCGTTTTTGGAGGAACCTATGCTTCTGCCGAAGCAACCTATGGTATTCATCGAGGATTCAATACAGACAGCGTCATGCTTGCCCTAGAGAGCGGGTTCTACGAATTTATTCCTGAAGACCAATGGGATGTGGAAAACCCCAAAACCGTCTTGCCTTGGAACGTCACCGTGGGCGATCGCTATCGAATCGTCGTCACAAACTACAGCGGCTTCTATCGATATGACGTTGGTGATGTTGTCGAAATCGAAGGATTTACAGGCACAACACCGCGATTCATCTTTCGATATCGCTATGGCGGCATGATTTCAGCTTCTACAGAAAAAACAACAGAATTTCACGTCACCCAGGTCATGCAGCGACTGCAGAAGTCTTTCCACCTCAAACTAGAAAATTTCTGCGTGACTCTCTCTGAAGATTTAGTGCGACCTCACTATTGGGTCAACATTGAATTAGCCTCGGGCTATCAGCTCGACGATCCAACAGCATTTATCCAAGCATTTGATGCAGAACTGAAAGATGTTCATTTCTCTTATCAAGTCAAACGAAAGGATCAAGTGCCTCCCCCAAAACTGCGCATCCTGGCTCACGGAAGCTTTGAGCAGCTCCGTCAACGGATGGTGAATCAAGGCGTGTCCGAGGTTCAAATTAAATTTCCACTTGTGAGTGAGAATAGAACGTTACTTTCAGATCTTGTGGTTGAGGCAGAAGCAGGATGTGAACCATAAGTATGCGATATATGATTAGCTTCATGCACTGCTAATGTGCAGACATGACTCTCCACATTGACGATTCATGAGGGGCACTCCATTAGGCGTTGCTAATGTGAGGGATGAATTGTCGGAGGAATATAGCAATGCCCTAACGAATCTATACCCATAGGACTATTGTCTGTACAGTAGTAAATCTGACGATTGCATCGTTTTAAATTCATCCTGCTATTGAGCAACACCGCATTCATTTAGGAGTAGCTTTCCAAAAGTAATCACAGTCAAATGCAAGTAATAAGTAGGTGTAAACCGGGCACTTATCTCAGCTGATAGTCGTCTACTTAGGTTCATGCATCGCCACTAGCAAACTAAGTCCAGACTGCAACGCATTGCAACCTCTTCAGCATGGGTGAACTTCTGATCTACAGTGTTTCATAACACCTTAGTCGTGGTTCTTTTATAAGCGAGGATGGGCATCTTAGTAAGTGGATATTGTGAGCTCGTTTAATTTCTGACAAGACGTGCTGGTGAAGATTAAGAACTGAGGAATAGTAAGGAATGACGGAACGAAAAGTAGCGCTGATAACAGGTATTACCGGGCAAGATGGTTCCTACTTGAGTGAACTATTGCTTGAGCAGAATTACGAGGTTCACGGTATCATCCGACGCACCTCCACCTTCAACACCGACCGCATCGACCATATCTATGAAGATCCTCACAATGAAGAGGCTCGGCTATTTTTACACTACGGTGATTTAACTGACGGTACAACGCTTCGCCGCATCCTTGAAGAAGTCAAACCCATTGAGATTTATAACCTAGGCGCGCAATCTCACGTTCGGGTCAGCTTTGATGCACCAGAGTACACCGCTGATACCGTGGGAATGGGTACATTGCGACTCCTCGAAGCTATCCGCGACTACCGCAACCGCACCGGCATTAACGTGCGCTATTACCAAGCAGGCTCCTCTGAAATGTTTGGAAAAGTGCAGGAAGTGCCCCAAAAAGAGACCACTCCCTTCTATCCTCGCAGTCCCTACGCCTGTGCCAAAGTCTATGCCCACTGGCAAACGGTGAATTACCGCGAGTCCTACGATATGTTTGCGTGTAACGGGATTTTGTTTAACCACGAGTCCCCTCGACGCGGCGAAACGTTTGTCACCCGAAAAATCACCCGAGCCGTGGCTCGGATTGTTGCAGGTCAACAGAAAAAGATCTTCATGGGCAATCTCGATTCCAAGCGAGATTGGGGATATGCAAAAGACTACGTCAAAGCCATGTGGTTGATGCTGCAACAGGATGAACCCGATGATTACGTAGTTGCAACAGGCGAAACCTACTCTGTTAAACAGTTTTTGGAGATTGCCTTTGGATATGTCAACTTGAACTGGCAGGACTACGTTGAATTTGATGAGCGTTACCTGCGCCCCGCAGAAGTAGACTTGCTGATTGGTGATCCGACAAAAGCCAAACAGAAGCTGGGCTGGGAACCATCGGTGACATTGGAAGAGTTGGTCGCCCTGATGGTTGAAGCCGACTTGAAGGCCCTGGGCTTGATTTCAGTGAATGGCAATGTGAATGAAGCTAATCGAGAATTGGCGACGACTCGTGCAGGGATTGCAGGCATATTGATGTAGCCGTTGCTGTTTAGTTCATTCGTTGGGTGGGCATTGGGTCTTCTCCAAATGGCAACACATGAATTGAGCTGACAATATCGATACGTTACGTTGTGAGGTGGGCATTGCCCACCTAGCCTCGGCCAGGAGAGTCGGGGAATGCAAGGACTGAAAAATAAACACTGAAAAAATCAACATTGTGCCAACGCAGTGAGGCAACCAGGTAAACCATGGCAACCTTAGATTTGAACAACAAGCGAATTCTGGTCACGGGTGGAGCTGGATTTTTGGGACAAGAAGTGGTGAAGCAGCTCGTCCAGGCAGGGGCGAGTTTGGACAAAATTACCATTCCCCGTTCGCGAGACTATGATTTGCGCGTGATGGACGCGTGTCAACGGGCGGTGGATCAGCAAGATGTGGTGATTCATCTCGCAGCCCATGTGGGCGGCATTGGATTGAATCGCGAGAAGCCCGCGGAACTGTTCTACGACAACTTGATGATGGGAACGCAGCTGATTCATGCGGCCTATGAAGCAGGAATTGAGAAGTTTGTCTGTGTGGGCACCATTTGCGCATATCCCAAATTCACTCCGGTGCCGTTCAAAGAAGATGATTTGTGGAATGGCTATCCTGAGGAAACGAATGCACCCTATGGAGTAGCGAAGAAGGCATTGCTCGTTCAGCTTCAATCCTACCGTCAGCAGTATGGATTTGATGGCATTTACCTATTGCCTGTGAATTTGTATGGGCCGAATGATAATTTTGACCCCAGCAGCTCCCATGTGATTCCAGCATTGATTCGCAAAGTGCATGAGGCACAGCAGCGGGGCGACAAAACCATTCCTGTATGGGGAGATGGTAGTCCCACACGAGAGTTTCTCTATTCTGAGGATGCCGCCCTCGGCATTGTCATGGGTACGCAATCTTACAGCGGAGAAGATCCTGTCAATCTAGGGACAGGCCATGAGATTTCGATCAAGAATCTGATTGAGCTGATTTGCCAGCTGATGGGATTTGACGGAGAGTTAGTGTGGCAGACGGAGCAGCCCAATGGTCAGCCTCGGCGGTGTTTAGATACGACTCGGGCGAAGAAGCGGTTTGGCTTTGAGGCCAAGGTGTCGTTTGAGGAGGGGTTGAAAAATACCATTGAGTGGTATCGCCAAAACGCCTCAGCGTAAGCCGTTAGGTGTGGCTTCAATGCTCAGGATGCGGTATTTGAATCCTGAGCATTGAAGCTGTAATTACTTAATTTTTAGCTATGATCCTGAGCTTGGTGCGTTACGCGCTGTTAACGACACCCTACCAAATCCTTATTCGGTAGGGCGAAGAACGCTAAGGAATGACCATGAAATAGAACCGGAAAGTTATTTTGTTGGGGGCGGTTGGTAAGCCCCCGCCCCCAACAAAAAAACAACGAGTTTTTATAGGTTTGATTAATATATCAAC
>JBCCWF010000239.1:0-9752 GCA_039194035.1 Cyanobacteria bacterium P01_E01_bin.6
CGGCGGGCTTAGCCCGCCGCCCCTCTTCTCTGGGATTTGGAAGAGTACGTTTAATGATGGCTAGCGACTTAATATGTTTCTCCTAATGCGTCTAGCGTTCCCTGTTGCCAGAGGGTTTCAAACGAAATCATCAGCATTTGAGCTAAGCCTGAATGGGTCATGCAAAGCGCCGTAAAACTGGGCGCACTGGCGGAAGGATCTTGCAGGGATAGCAGCGTGACGTGGTTATCGAAGAGCTGCATCTTGAACGGAACCTGGGAAACAAACCGAACCTCTTGCCCCAATTCTTGACACTGGCGGATAAATTCGCGACTGCTCGGGTCTTGCCAGACGGCATGTTCATAAATAGTTCGATACCGGATGCCTCGCGATCGCGGCCCTTGAACCAACAATAATCCAGCCTCATAGCTGAGCAGCGACGGATGCGTGAAGAATACACAGATGCTGTGCTGGGCAGATTGAGCCAACTGCGTGCCTCGATCCACAATCCGATTCGGATTCGACAGCACGTCAATAAAGGCCAACGGGTCTTGGTTTTGATGTCCTGTGGCGTAGAGGGGGGCGAGGGCTGCCACCATTGCCTCCGTGTGTTGCTGTTGTCGGGCAAGGTCAGCTTCGTACTGACGCTGCTTTGCCTGAAGAAGCCCTGGCAATGCCTGAGCCGGATCAACCGCCTGGAATAATCGCTGTTTGCCAGAGTGCCGCTCTATCGATAACCCGCGATCGCCCAAGGATGCCAACACATCATAAATCCGCTGACGGGGCACCTGGGCACTCGTCGCGAGTTGCGATGGCGTAAAATCTTGCCGCTCCAGCAACACCAAATAAACAGCCGCCTCATACCGGGTTAGCCCCAGATTCATTAGGTTTTCTACTTGCTGAGCCTCTTGCATAGTTTGCTATCAGTCAAATGACACCACTCATCAGTGGTGCTATTATAGAATCCACTCTGACCCCTTATCAAGGAGTGTAATGAAATGTCCACACCCATGGCGACAGAAGCCCTTCGAGAGGAGATGACGGGATCTGTTCCGTCATCTCCGACGTTTTTGCCAATGGCTTACGTCCAAAACCAGTTTCTCCCTTTCAATGATGCCCATGTGTCCATTGCGACTCATGCACTGCACTATGGCACTGCTGTATTAGGCGGCATTCGAGGAATGATGACCTCAGATAGCCCGCGTCACGCGCGTCTGTTCCGGCTCGATGACCACTGTCAGCGATTGAGCAATAGCGCGAAGTATTTGAATTATTCCATTGGGGCAGACGTTCTCAAGGCAAAGGTCATTGAGTTTGTCCAGGCTAATCAGCCGCAAGAGTCTTTCTATGTCAGACCGTTGATCTATACCTCTAGCCTCGGCATCGCACCTCGGCTGCATAACGTCGAGAAAGATTTGCTGATGTATGGACTGCCGATGGGCAATTATTTCTCGACGCTGGGCGTGCGCTGCCGCATCAGTTCCTGGTATCGCCAGGAAGACCGCAGTCAACCGTTGCGCGGTAAAAGCAGCGCAGCCTATATTGCGTCCGCATTGGCAAAAACAGAGGCTGTGGCCTCCGGGTTTGATGAGGCCATCTTGATGAATTCCCAAGGGAAAGTCAGCGAAGCGTCAGCCATGAACTTATTTGTGGTGCGAAACGGACGCCTGATTACCCCCAGTGTGGATCAAGATATTTTAGAAGGAATCACCCGTGATAGTGTGCTGACTCTGGCTCGGAACTCTGGTATTCCCGTGATTGAGCGACCCGTCGATAAGACAGAATTGATGATTGCTGACGAGATATTTCTCTGTGGTACGGCCGCACAAATTACACCTATTCTGAGTGTTGAAAACTATACGTTGCCGGGCGATCGCCCAATCACAACGCGTCTCCGTGAGCAATTGCAGGCGATCGCCCTAGGCCAGGATTCGACCTATGGCCACTGGATTACAAGCATTCAACTTCCTAGCCTTCCAGACTGATGATGCGGGTTCAATTCCCGCCACCCGATATTGATTTCGTCATTGTGTTCCCAACTTGGCAAACTTCTCACTCAGATTCGCTACGAAGAAATGAGCCATTGAGGCGCGCCGAGCGCGCCTCAATGGCTCATTTCTTCGTCAACTTTGCCAAGTCGTAACCGTTCCCAACTTGGTTTGGGTTTAACTCAGTAGCTTGGCGTGATTCAACTAAACACTCAAAAACCTGGGGAGTGCCCCGAAGGGGCGCTCCCCAGGTTTTTAAAGTGAGTTTATTGATGTCTATCTACTTATTGAAAATTCGGTACCTTTCGAGCCTTGCGTGACACGGACTGTTCAAGTTTGGTCATCCAAGAAAACGGAACTCCAGGGTCTAGATATAGATGAGAGGGGATTCGCTCCTTGATTTCTTCATGGAATTTGGGCAACTCACTCCAATGCCGACCACATTGAAGGTGGTGTGCGGTGTGGTATCCCAAGTTGCATGTAAAAAAGTTGTACCACCGATCCGTAATGTTGTAAGTCGCTTGATATGGATCGTCTTGGTCTAATCCGGCATGGTGATGATAGGTCACATAAGCCGTTAGGTATAGCAATGCAATCATCGGAATGATGAAAATGATGAGCGTATTGACCCAATTAATCCAAGCAAGGCCCCCCAAGACAGCGAGAGTTAGAACAATATTCTGGATGAGCTTCTGTCGAGATTTGGGGTACCGTTTCCCCACGTCTAATGCAATGGGATAGGCTAAGGTTCCCACCTTAGCGGTGTATTCCAGATGGGACATCAATTTCCCATTGGTGGCTTTCCATGCAGATTCGTCTTTGGATTGGTCTAAATAATTAAGATGATGCCCGAGCGTGTGATGCAGTACCCACGTTTCCCCAACAATTCCCGTATGCAATCCCATAACGAGTTCGATCAAACGGTTGGCCCAAGGGATGGTGAAAAACTTACAGTGTTGATGATGATGGTTCCAGCTACAAATCCATCCTTTGATACTGAGGCTGGCGATCGCCCAAATGATCGGGGCCAATACAGAAGGGCTGAACAGAAAAACGACTAAGTCAATCCCTAAAACGAACAAGATAGCGGTGATAGGGTAATAGTCGATTTTTTTTCTGACAAGCATGTTTGATGTAAATAAGAGGACAGCGATTTTCAACAGGCATGGAAAACCTGTTGGAAGCCTGATTATTCTACAGTTCCCTGTGATAAATGGCTGTTCAACAGAAGGGGCAATTACTTAAGCCTCTTTATCCATATAGCTTGCTATGCAGTTGTGATGTCAGTCAAATTAGCGGATTGAATGGCCATGAATGGTGGTTTCTTGAATGCGAGCAGCATGTCGTGGTATTTTTCAGGTATTCTCGCACAAACGAAACGCCGTCCCATGAAGATATGGCAGTTCGTGACTCAAGATATGCCCTAAGATACTTGCATTAATAGAGAGTATAAATAAGTACATTGACGTGTGTTTGTCTAAGCTTACACATCTCACAGCTCTAGAACCTTTGCCTCTGTAAAATACAAAGGATAATTATCAAGGTTATAAGAACGAATACCAGCACTCTCTACAATCTGGTATTCGATAAGAATATCTTCAACGCCTCGCGTATCAAGAATTACAGATGCAATTTGAGACTCTTCGTACTTTACCTGGCTAGACCACATAATTTCGCCATCACCAAAGATATTTACTAAATAAGTAAGGGTTGTTGACCCGGATGACCAATCGGCTAAACCAAATTGCAGAAGAACTCCATTAGCTGTAACGCCAGGAAGCTCTAGATTAAAACTCACTCTTGTAGGCAAAGCTTCATTGGTTACTAAAGAGAACGTTGAATTGTACTTCTTCTTATTTATGAAAACTTCTTTTGTAGCAAATGTCACATAACGAGAACCTAAGCCTACGTTTGTAATCAAAATAGCATCATTGAACTGGCTGATGTCCGGAGGTTCTTGTACATATCCTCTGTTGGCATCAAACCCTGGAAGTTCAGCGTTTGCACTGTAATTGATGGTAACAGAAACAGTTTCACCACTAATTTCGCTCCCTGTTAAAGCATCTCCTGATTCTTGAGATGTGGTGTTGTTTGAGTTTTCCTGGTTGATTTCACCATTTACGGCCTGATTCACATTCTCGGAATCTTCAATCTCTGCATCATTCTGCTCAATCTGGCTTCCGTCCACATTTTGAAGACTCTGGTCATCTGTACTGTTGGTTGGCGAAGCAATAGCTCCAAAATTCTTTCCTCCAACAGAAACCGAACCAATTTTGAATACATTTAAGAACAAGTGCCCAATGCCAGCTGACACAAGTATCGTCGTTATGATTCCAGTGATAAACCCAACTTGAAATTTGTTGAGACTGGTAAGAAAATTCTGAAACTTGTTATTTTTCTCTTGAGGCTCTTTCTGTTGCATCAGTAGACTGGATTTTAAGTCTTTAGGTTATACAGCTTTAATATTACCAGCTATCAAGTTTCCTAGCGCTTAACACTTAGGCTTTGTATGAGCAAGCTACTTTGCTGAGCTGCACGCGAGGTTTTTCGGTATGAGTGCCGAAAAAATATCACTGCAATCAGGATAATGAAAATTTCAGTCAAGTGATGGCGAGTTCGATAGTGGGTTAAGCATTTTTTTCCCTCAAGAAACCTCTCTCTACCTCACCGGAATAAAAATTTAAAAACTCCGAGGTATGTTGTTAGTAGCCACCGCCCCTAAAAACATACTTTCCGGTTCTATTTCATGGTCATTCCACCGTTACTTCACACCACAATCAAAGGCTCGGGCTTGGCTGCTTCTATGCGCCCGAGCCAGTCAATTAAATTCTCAAGCTGCTGATCCGGCTTCATCACACCCAGTCCCCGCACCGTGACCTTGCCTGAGGAATAGACAAATCGCGAGTGCAGATGCACGGGTAGTTTTTCCTTCAGCAGGTTCCAACCCGGACTAGCCATCGGGGTCTCCAGCACCACATGCTGCTTGCCGTCTGGCTTGATACGGGAGAATCCCAATTCTTTGGCAATCTGCTTCAGCTCCATAATGCGAATGAGTTGCTCGGCGGCACTGGGCATGGGGCCGTAGCGATCGCACCAGTCTGCGGCGATCTCAGTCAACTCTCGTTTGGAGTGAGCCGCGGCCACAGCACGATAGGCACTCATCTTTTGGTCGGGGTCTGTGATGTAGTTGGCCGGAATAAACGCCGTCAGGTTCAAGTCAATCTGCGTGTCATCCACCTGCGGAATATCCTGACCACGAATTTCCTTGATGGCGTCTTCAAGCATTTCCATGTAGAGATCAAAGCCAATGGCATCGAGTTGGCCAGACTGTTCTGCTCCCAGCAAGTTACCGACTCCGCGAATCTCCATGTCGCGCATGGCTAACTGATACCCTGAGCCAAGTTGGGCAAATTCTTGGATGGCGCGGAGGCGTTTCCGTGCCGCTTCGGACAACTGACTTTTTCGGGGATAGAACAACCAGGCATGGGCCTGGATGCCTGCACGACCCACCCGTCCGCGAAGCTGATACAGCTGAGAGAGACCGAACTTCTGAGCATCTTCGATCAAGATGGTGTTGACGCGGGGAATGTCGAGGCCGGATTCGATGATGGTCGTACACACGAGCAAGTCAGCCTCGCCGCTGCTGAAGGCCAACATGGTCGCTTCTAGTTCGCCTTCCTGCATCTGTCCGTGGGCGATCGCAATTCGCAAGGACGGCACCATCTCTCGTAATCGTCCGGCTGTTTCTTCAATCCCCTCAACTCTGGGCACCACATAGAAAATTTGGCCGCCTCGATCCAACTCTTGACGAATGGCTGACCCAATCACCTCGGGTTCATAGGCCGACAGATGGGTTTTGATGGGGCGACGGGAGGGCGGCGGCGTGGTAATCAAGCTCATTTCCCGCACCCCTGACAGAGACATATACAAGGTTCGGGGAATGGGCGTTGCACTCAGCGTCAGCACATCCACGGCAGTCTTCAGGGTCTTAATTTTTTCCTTTTGATTCACCCCAAACCGCTGTTCCTCATCCACCACCAGCAATCCCAAGTCTTTGAAATTCACGGATTTGCTCAGGAGTTGGTGAGTGCCCACCACCACATCCAATTCTCCAGTCGCCAGCCGCTGCAGAATTTGCTTCCGCTCCTCAGCCGTACGAAAGCGATTTAACAACCCCACTTGAATCGGATAAGGCGCATACCGCTCTTTGAGGGTATGGTAATGCTGCTGGGTCAGAATCGTCGTAGGAGCCAACAATGCGGCCTGTTTCCCAGCGGTGATGGCTTTGAAAATGCCGCGAATGGCAACCTCTGTTTTGCCAAAGCCCACATCGCCACACACCAGTCGATCCATCGGGCGAGGATTTTCCATATCCCGTTTCACATCTTGGATCGCCTTCAGTTGGTCTGTGGTGGCTTGGTAGGGGAAGGAATCTTCCATTTCCTCCTGCCAAGGAGTATCGACAGGATAGGTAAAGCCCTCTTGTTCCGCCCGCTGAGCATAGAGCTTCAACAGGTCAAAAGCCACTTTCTTGATCGCCTTCCGAACCTTATTCTTGGTTTTCTCCCAAGCGGTACCAGACATTTTGTTGAGCTGGGGAGTCCCTTTGCCTGCGGCCCGAAAGCGAGACAGTGCCCCCACCTGATCGGCGGCAACCCGCAATAATCCATCGGCATACTGCAATACCAGATATTCCCGCGTTTCGTCATTGAGAGTCAGGCTTTCTAGCCGGAGAAACTGTCCGACGCCATGGTTTCGATGCACCACAAAATCTTTGGGGCGCAGCTTGTTGGGGTCAACCTGTTTAGATGCAGCTCGACGACGCTTGCGAATGTAGGTAGGGGTGGTGAGGCTGTGCTGGCCAAAGAACTCTCGATCGGTGACCACCACGATACGGAAGGTGGGCAATACGAAACCTTCCAGTTCTGCCAACCCTGAATATTTGACGGCTACGGGGGTTTGCTGGGTTTGAAGTCGATCAATGGCGGGGTAGTCTTTGGGATTGGGTACAAACTGGGCGGGACAGTCGTGTTCCTGCAATAGTGATACTGATCGAGACGGCTGAGCCGACACGAGCCACACGAGGAAGTGGCGATCGCGCTCTTCTCGTAACACATCTGCTAGTTTGCCAAATTGATGGGGACTAGCGGGGACTGGACGGCTGGACAGATTCAGTCCTTTATTTTCTTCGGCCAGTTCGGATAGCTTTACCTGCTGAAAACAGTCGAGTTCGTCAATGACCTCGTCAAAAGACCGATGGATTTTGGGTAGAGAGACGTCGAGTTCTGCCCACTGATCATCGACGTGTTCAACCCAGCGATCGCTATGGGCGTGACATTGCTCAAACTCATCAACAGCAATCAACACATCGTCGGGCAGATAGTCCAGCAGCGACGCGGGTTGATTAAACGCCAACCCCAAAAATCGCCGCATACCTTCCACAAGCTGTCCGTCTCCTAGCACCTCCAGATCGTCTGGAGACACATAGGGTTTTAGGATGGTTTGCGCAGCGTTTCCTGAGGAATCGCTCTGCTGCAGCGCGTCCAAAATCATGGGTCGGTAGTCTGTGGCGGTCAACACCAATTGAGACACCAAATCGAGCGATCGCTGGGTGGCGGGGTCAAACTCGCGGATGCGATCGAGTTCATCTCCAAACAGTTCCAATCGCACCGGAAGCTCAGACGCCACGGGAAACACATCAATGATGTCGCCTCGCCGACTCCACTGGCCTTCTGTTTCAACCAGCGGTACCCGCTCGTAGCCCAGTTTCGCCAATTGTCGGCTTAATCCAGACAGGTTGATCTCCATGCCTTTGGTGAGCGTGAGGCAAAAAGGGCGAAACACCTCCACAGGCGGAAGATGGGGCTGGAGTGCGCGTTCAGTGGCGACGATGGCAAGCGTCGCTACGTCAGGGGAAGTGGCGAGTGCAGAAGACTCCTCAGCACCTGCTGCTGAACCAGATAGCTTGAGCAAATCGGCTAAGACTTGGAGCTGTCCCCAGGTCATTTCGGATTCAGAATCGAAGGGTTCGTAGGGCGAGGATTCTGATGTGGGGTAGAAGTGCACGGTGTCCCAGCCAGTGGCATCCAAGAGCGCCGCCCATCGTCCGGCGTCTTCGAGGGTGGGGGCAATGACCAGCAAGGGTTTGGCTTGCTGTTGGGCGAGGGCAGAGGTGACTAGGGCCTTGGGCAAGCGCGCCACTCCGTTGAGGGTTAATGACGACTGCTGCTGAAGCTTGGTGAGTAGTTCTTCAGTCAGGGGCGATCGCCCCAATGCACGAACAACAGATGAAAAAGCCATAGTCTAGGGAAAATCCGAACAAACAGAAACAGCAAGTAAGGGGCGATCGCCATCAATCGCCCCTGCCTATCTATTCTAGAAGTCCTTTGTAAAAAGAGATGGAGGAAGGGCGTTGGCGAAGCCTGCCCGAAGGGCGATCGCAATGGTTGAATTTTCTAAGCGTACAAATTATTCACAACACCAAAACTTCAAGAAACATTCTGCAACTTTCAATGGATTTTTTATATGATGGCCGCTACCATGAGGCGATCACGAAAATCACTGTTCGAACAAAGATTGCAAGCCCCATAGAATTTGAGCAATATTTTTGAATAATCTCAATAAATTAAAATTCCTTCAGTCTATTCAACCGGAAAGCAGTGAGTCTGACGTTACTCACAAGGTAATCCTTCCACTTCTCCATCTCCTTGGCTATAGTCATACTGACTGGAAATCTCAATTTGGGATTGGGAAGAACAAATTAGATTTTTTGGTGCATCCTCCCGACCCGTTAGTTCATCATTTACCTTATTTAATTATCGAGGTAAAAGCAGCCAATAAAAATATTTCTCAGAGTCTTTGGCAAATTGGAAACTATATGCGTCAGGCTAAGGCTATTTTAGGTCTTTTGACTAATGGCTATGACTTTTATCTCTTATATCATTACGAAGAGAAGATCGTTACAATCTCAAAATATTCTCAATTGACTTTATCTCAAAATTTTCAATTAGTTTACAAGTTACTTAATAAGAAGACCTGCATAAAAATCAGAGCTGCTGTATATCACAGTCAACAAAAAATTCACTTCAAATTCGCAAGTTTGGTCGCAAGCGAATTTAATAACGCAGAAATGGTGAAGTTGTTAACGAAGAAAGCTGATGAAGTTCAGCCTCAGAGCACCAAAAAGAAGGAGCGTAAATCCATGATTATTACTGTATTCAACAATAAAGGTGGCGTCGGCAAAACTACCTTAACAATTAATTTAGCAGGAATGCTGACAAAGCTTGGTAAACGAGTCCTGTTGATTGATATTGATGCTCAAGCTAATTTATCGACTGGATTAGGAATTGACCCCTTAACGGATGTTGAACTGACAGGAAAAAAAGATATTACTCACCTACTCTTAGAACCAAGAACAAAGCTCAATGATGTAATTTACCGAAAGCGGTGGAGAGATATTCAGCTAGATGTCATCCCGTCACATATTCGATTAAGTAAAATGGAGAGTGAGTTAATTCAAACTGTTGATAGCGATCGCATCTTAGTCAAGAAACTAAAGCATCATGATTATGACTTTGTCTTTATTGATCCACCACCATCTTTTGGTAAAGTCAATAGCATATCTCTCATGGCCTCATCAGGGATTTTAATTCCTACTCAACTTTCGCCTTACCCAATTAGGGCACTAGAATATGTTATTGGAAGAGTAGAGGAAGTAGCAGCCTATAAAGATGAAACACTTCCTATTCTCGGTGTTACTGTTAGTATGTATGATCAGAAATCTAC
>JBCCWF010000240.1:0-9724 GCA_039194035.1 Cyanobacteria bacterium P01_E01_bin.6
GAGAGCCATGGAAGATTCCCACCTCGTTCTCCTTGCCCGTGCGATTCATGTGCGGTTCTACGAATCGGCCAAGCGTGAGATGCAGTTTCAGAGTAAGCCACCTGTTGAAGTTAGAGCGATCGCGCAATGAACTTTTTGAGAAATTTACTGTTGCAACCCATGAAGAATAAACCACAATCTAGCTGTTTTGCCTGTAAAACGCCCGTCAGCATGGATGAATTGCACTTTCCGATGCGTGAGTCATGTCGAGCGAAACAGGCCGCTCAATGGCTAAAAATGACGTTTCCAGGGAGGGCGATCGCATGAGTAAGCTTTTCAATCGTCATCTCGTAGTCCAAGAATCGGATTTTTACGGCAACTGCCCTGTGCAAGCCGAGATTACATCCGATGGACTGTACTTTTATTTTCGTAGCCGAGGTAGGTATGCAAGCCTTGATATCTATGATTTTGAGGGAATCCCCGATGATCTTCCAGGCGATGACTTGCTGCTTTACTCAGGCGGACTCAATTCTTGGCAGTGGACAGGGGCGGGAAGTATTTCTCGAAATGAAGCTTTGTATGCGTTTTATCTTCTTTGGTCGGACGCAAAGGGGGCGATCGCATGACCTACGAGATGGAGCTGCGGTTAGAGCAGGAAAGGCGGGAGCGCGCAGCACAGAGCATGGAAATGGATGCTCCTGTTGAGGTCAGGGTGTGTTTGAGCGATGAAGAGATTAAAAAATTGGAGGAATTCTAAATGGCAAATAAGTTGGCGGTAGTCGATTCACAGGCGTCTCTAGCGCAATCTACGGGCTGGAGCGGTGCTCAGCTTGATCTGATTCGCAGTCAGATCGCAGCGGGCTGTACGGATGAAGAGTTGATGCTATTTGGTCAAGTATGCAACCGAACCGGACTTGATCCATTTGCCCGCCAGATCTACGCAATTAAGCGCGGCGGCAAGAATCCCAAAATGACCATTCAGGTCAGCATCGACGGTATGCGGCTAGCTGCTTCTCGCAGTGGTAACTGTGCCGGAAGTGAAAGTTTCTGGTGCGGAACAGATGGTCAATGGGTTGATGTTTGGCTAAAAGATGAGTGTCCTGCAGCAGCCAAGACTCACGTTTATCTCAAGGGGTGTGAGCGCCCGTTTGTCGGTGTCGCAAGATTTGATTCCTACAAGCAAGAGTATGGTAATTCTCTCTCTGGGATGTGGGCAAAAATGCCAGATCTGATGATTCAAAAGTGCTCGGAGGCAAAAGCACTTCGTAAGGCTTTCCCCGCCGAGCTTTCTGGCATTTACAGTACGGATGAAATGCAGCAAGCAGATACTGTTTCTAAGGTTGCAGCACCAAAAACAGCAACCCTTGAGGAGGTGCTCAACCGCATTCCAAATATTCAGGATGACCAGCAAGCCGCATCTGCGAGGGAATGGGCCAAACAGCACTTGACTGAGGATGAATTCAATCAATTCAATCAAGCGCTGTCAGCTCACGAATCAAGCTTAAGTCGTGCCATTGATGCGGAGCTAGTATCAGCATGATTTTAGGAATCGACCCGGCGATCGCCAGTATGGGGTACGCCATCGTTGATGGCACTACGGTCATTGACTACGGTGTCATCACGACCAACAAAGAACATGCTGTGGGCGATCGCCTTGTCTCCATCTCAAGAGACATCGTAGAGCTGCTGAATATCAATCCAGGTATCACCGAAGTTGCGATCGAAAAGCCAATGTTTGTGGGCAGTAATACCAATGCCCTTGCAGTCATCATGGCCTACGGGGTCACCGTCCGACAGTTAGCAATTGCTAGATTGCCCTACACCGAATACGTCCAAGCTTCATGGAAGAAGCAATTTACGGGTTCAGGTAAGGCTAGTAAGCAGGACGTGAGAGAGCACTTGAGGCTGCTCGGTTATGAGGTAAAGGGTCGAGATGATGCGTCTGATGCATTGGCGATCGCTCTTAACCATTCTGATGAATTGATGGGGGCCGCAGCATGATCTACCTTTCCATCCTTCTGGCAGCGCTCCTGAGCTTTAGCCAGGGTCAGCAGTGCCACGATAACAACCCCGTCTGCACGGGGCCACGACCAGAGAGGCGTGAAACATGACTCAATTCTACAAAGGGGCGATCGCTGTCCATAAGCCCACCAATAAGCTATTCCGAGCCGAGCACCTTCGCAACGACATGTTGTTCCCTGGCGAGTCATCGGTGTGCTTTAAAGCTCAGGATTGCCGAGTTGCAAGTGCTGATGATATCCCAACGAATCGTCCATTCATAATGCGCGTTGGTGATGTGTTCATTCACATTCGCTTTGATGAAGAGCTTGACCAGTTCATCGTCACGGATGGCAACAAATGCATCGGAGTAAGAATACCCCTAGAACATTGTGAGTTTTTTGAACAGGCAGTGGGTCGATTCGCTCGCTTCTTTGATGGGGCGATCGTAAATGAGGCTGATGAACCAGATGTGTTAGCGCATTGGAAGGATCGGCCCCACGACCCTGGTCATGTTGGCCACGACCCTGGTCATGTTGGCCACGACCCTGGCTCGGATGGGGTGCAAAGCACCCCATCCGAGCCAGGGAATCTCCGAGCATTGCACGCTATTACTCTTCATCGCCCATGGGCATATGCGATCGCCCATCTTGGCAAGGATGTTGAAAACCGATCTTGGAAATGTCAGCTTTCGCCAGGGGCATGGATTGCGATTCATGCGGGTAAGACTTTTGACAAGGATGCTCTAAACTTTATCCGCTCACTCGGTCATGAAGTCTCCGAGGAGGAAAGTGATCATCCAATGGGCATCGTTGCGATCGCCCGATTCCGAGCGAATGTTACCGAATCAGACAGCCCTTGGTTTTTTGGTCCGTATGGATTGGTGCTGGATGAGGTGCGGCCTATTGAATCAGTGCCTTGTCGAGGAAAGCAAAGGCTCTGGGTCGTCCCAAAAGAGACGCGATTGACCATTCTTGAAAATTTAAGGAGAGTCGCCTGATGCAGTTAAACGAATACGCTACCGAGTCTCAGAAATTCGCTAATCACGACCTTGATTTCAAGACGGCGATCGCCACTTGGGGGCTTGGTATCACTGGCGAGTCCGGCGAAGTGGCAGACATCATCAAAAAATATATTGGTCACGGTCACTCGCTAGATAGGACAAGCCTAATCAAGGAACTGGGCGATGTGCTGTGGTATGTGGCGGCGATCGCCTTTATTGAGTCTGCGATGGAGGTTCTTCATGAATTTCCCTAAAGGCAAGTACAACATTATCTACGCAGATCCCCCATGGACATATCGCGACAAGGCAAGTGCTGGCAAGCGAGGTGCATCTCACAAATACGACGTGATGGCATTAGAGGAGATCTGCGCATTGCCAGTGCAGGCGATCGCCGCTGATAACTGCCTATTAGCAATGTGGTGGGTTCCGCCCATGCCAATGAAAGCATTGAGAGTCGTAACAGCCTGGGGTTTCACCTTCAAAACAATGAAGGGCTTCACATGGGAAAAGGTGAGTAAGAACGGTAAGCACCTGATAGCGATGGGCAATTACACCCGTGCCAATACCGAAGATTGCTTGTTTGCCGTTAAGGGTAAGCCAAGACGAAGGAATGCAGGGGTGCGGCAGTTTATTCAGTCGGAACGCAGGGACCATTCACAGAAGCCCGATGAAGTGCGCGATCGCCTTGTTCAGCTCATGGGTGATGTTCCACGAATCGAACTTTTTGCACGCAGTACAACTCCAGGGTGGCACGCCTGGGGAAATGAATTAGCACCATTTTGAAAGATAGATTTACAGCATTTGCGAGGAAATAACATGTATCCGAATCCTTTGAAAAGCCCTGGGTCTAAGCCAAAAGACTGGAAAAATCGCACCAGAAGAAAGGTTAGGCCAGACAAAATAAAAGCTCGTCGCAGGATGCAAAAGGCTAGTCGTCGCAGGAATCGTAATTGAATCTTAATTACCCCAATACAAGTCACAAATGGCTCGTGTTGGCGATGGCGATCGCCCCATCCCCCAACGACAAAGTTCAAATTCAGATGATCTACCGCACGATTACTCCAGATCAGAAGGGTGCATTAGAGCGAACGATTACCAAGCTTCTACCAGTGAGTACCCGTGAATGAGTCACAAATCACCGAGAGCTAGAACAAGCAAGTTACAAAATACATTCGTGAGAGCATAGTTATGAATACGCCAGATGATCAGCGCTTATTAAAGCAATCTGGGGATGCGGAAATTAAGCCGAACAACAAGCCGCTAGTTCTTACAGAGCGAAACAAAGAGATCCTGAGAAAGGGTGCTCAAATCTGGGCGGAAAAACAGGCATTAAAAGCATCGTGAGACCATACCCAAATCCTCATAAGTTGAACTCAAAAAGTAAGCTCAATTCGCTCAATCTGCTTATCTTTTACAAGGATCCGTTTAACAAGTTGTAAGTACAGCGATCGCCGCTCCTCATCTGAAAGCCCTTCCCATAGTTCAGTATTGGCGATGGGTTCGATTAGTCCTAGTAAGTCAAGCGGCTCTTCTGTTGGCTTTTCAAACTTTGCAATTTTTCTATCCAGTTCTTCAATGCTGTTATCCAAACTTTCAAGTTGAGTCTGTTCCCTTAGTTTCACAACCTGCTCTCTCTGCTGTTCGAGCTTGAGTAGCTCCGGTGGTTTTTCGTTGGTTTTGGGTTCTAGCGCGGCGCGGGCTACCTCCTCGGCACGATGGGCGATCGCTTCTTGTATGGCCTCTTCTATCACACCTTCTTGCAGTGAAGCGTAATAGCATCCTGGATGCTGACATCTAGCGAATCGATAATAAGTGCCAGAAGATCTGCGCGTTACTTTTTGTAGTCCCATTCTGTAGCCACACTTTGAGCAGACCACCAATCCGCTTAGAACGGGAGTTTTATATTTTTTGTTGTTCCCCCATCGGCGCTTGTTTTCGGCCATGCGCTGTTCAATCAGGCGCTGTTCTTCCCTAGTTATCAATGGGGCATGACAGTTGTAAACAAATTCCTTCTGGCGATCGCGTGTAGCACATCCGGGTTCTTTGCCCTTCCTTCCTCCGACCGTATAATATAAATCCCCAGCAAGTGTAGGGTTCATTAGCCACTGCCTCAAGGAAGTGTGTTGATTAAAGTGGCTGGACATTGCCGTCACATCTCTCAATCCCTTGCCGATTAAATAGGCATCAATCAGCTTTCTTGCTTCCTCCCATGTAGCAGGGTCTGGTTCGAGCTTGCTGTTGTCTTCATTGAATCTATATCCATACGGAGGTGTGTTACAGAGTGGCCTTCCTTTCTGTCTGCGGTATTCATTACCTCGACTGATATTGGCAGATAGTTGCTTTAGGAAATACTGAGCAAATATGCCTTGAATGTTGGTCTGCAACCACTCATTTGCCTCTTTTACGGTGTGGATGCCGCCATCTAGTGAGTACAGAGTCACACCGAGACCATCAAACTCTTCAACACTTCTAATAATTTCCTGATTGTTTCGCCCCCATCGATCGAGGCGCGCTACGCGCACCATGACCCGCTTTCCTTCCATTGCAGCTTGACGAGCCATGGAAAGACATTGTTGGTACTGCGGTCTATTAGTGTTATCTCCTGAGAGCTCGTCATAAAATGTATGCTGAGCAAGTGGCGGGGCCGCATTCAACCTGTCTAACTGCTGAATCAAAGCATTGCTGTTCTCTGATTGCTCAAGAGACGAAACCCTTCCATAGTTGATGATTAAGTCGTATTGCTCATGCATCGTTGTACAGTCCTACGCCAGGACTATCATCATCTCAAAGAGCGATTTAAGTGTTTGTTTGTTGTACGGTCTAGCGAGCAGGTGTGTACCCAGACTCGTTGAGTATTATTCCATGCCCATGCGGATCGTATGGCCTGAGATAAAAGATAGCCCCCCATCCCTTGCGCGATAAAGTTGGGAGCTAAACCAAAATAGACGACTTCAACGTCAGTGCGATCTTGTTGCTGAAGCTCAAAGTATCCGGCAGGTGACCCTTTGAAATAGGCAATCCAGGTTCTCAGGTTGTCGGCTTCAGCAAAGTGTTGCCACTGCTCATCAGACCAGGAGAGCTTATCCGTCCAGTTTCACCAGCTTCCCACGAATTGGTACAAAAATCGATTGACCTGAAATTGTTTGATTTCACATTCCATCACAACAAGACCCCTAGACTCTGTTTTTTCCTTGAGCTTGTCAGGAGACAGCATTTCCAGATAGTAGGTTGTGATTGTGTTCATGGAGTCGTTCAATGCATGAGACGTCATCGGCAATCGTCAGAGGAGAGGATAAAACGGTGTTTTCCAAGAAGTGTTGGAAGCTACGCCCCCTGCCGTGAGCTTGTGGTCGCTTTTGAAGCAATGCGTCACACAGAAACGAGACAAGGTACAGGCAATTTCCATTATTTCATCGAAATCATATTGCGTAGGATTCCGGAAGTTCTGAGCCACAATCTGACCGTGATTCATTCCCCAATCTGGTGCTCAATTTCACCTCAAAGCCCTGAAAGCAGTGCATTTTCCACGCCATGAATGTCACTGGGTAAAGCACTGAAGTTTCCTTGAAGAGATCCACCGATTAGAAACATTTCTAATGTTGTCTCGTCTATAGTGTTAGGACAGGTCATCTACTATTACCTAACCCAATTTAATGCTCGATAGATCAATGATGAGTTTGATTGTATGGGGCATGAGGGGAAGTTCTACCATGCTTGGATAGCTAGAGACATGACGCAGCAACACGTTACCTGTAAAAATTTCAGCCGACAACGTTCATGTGTTTGTGCGCACTAGGGCCACTTGATTGAGATGAGCCTGATGTTTAGCAATAGGAATGCAATAGAGTTGCACGGACGTTGTATCCCACGATAGGCGCAACCTACATTAGGTTCTGTTGGCGATCGCCCATTGAGGTACCTGGACGTCATTACAACTAAACCCCTAAACCCTGTGCTGCCCAAACAGCAGGCGACACAAGGTTTAGAAGGATACGTTTAATGATGGCTAGCGACTTATCCTGCCATGAAGGGCGTAGATTCTTTTTGTGTTGCTGTTGGGTTTAATGTGATTAGAGGATTCATGCAGTAGGTATTATGCTCAATCTTTCCAACTCCTTCACACCTGCATTTGACGATGTATCCTTACCCTTCAATGGGAGTAACCGTCAGACAGACAATGCTGCTGCCCTTACAGATCAACCTACAGACAAAACAGATATAAACACTAGCAACTCGCGACCAGACCAGACCCAATCTTCAATGAATGTGGGCGATCGCCACGACAATCGTGTGAGCGAGCAAGAAAAGGTCAGGGCTGATGACGAGGCATCTGTTGCTAGCATCCCTACTGAGATGGGTGATGATGTTCAGCCTGTTCAGAACACGTCCACATTCTTTACCGGATTAGGACGTCTTGACGGAGGTTGGACGTGGAAGACAACCTTGAATGCCAACCCCAAAGAACTCTCGACCAAGGGTTTTCTTCGAGCGGATACACACCATCAACGGGATATTTTGGGACGCTCGGAGAGGGATCCTGTCGATCGCACTCGTTTCAGACATGATGGCCGTCAGAAAGATGCAAACACCCCCCAGTCGCCACTCAAATTCAATGTGCCAAGACCTGCGCCTGACGCAGCGCCTGAGCCTGAACCAGTGCCTGAGCTAGCGCCTGAGCCAGTGCCCGCATTCGAGAACATCCCAGATGCTGAAGCAACTTCCGGAACCGATGCAGCATCTACACCTTCGCATGAGTCCATACCTGAATCTTCGCCTTTGCCTGAACCTGACTCCGAGCCTACGCCTAACAAACCATTGCCTGACAAAGCATTGATGATGGGTAATCCAGTTGGTTTGGAAATAGATGATTTTGTTGACGAGTTGGAAGGGCTAGATTCAGATGTCCCGCTTGACTTAAATGATTTGGATGTGGAGTTGCACAGTATCCTGGATGAGATTTCCCCGATCGATCTAGATGATGACTTGCTGAAAAACATGAACGTTGAGTCGAGCGTGGGCGATGATCCAGAGTCGAGGCAGGAGAGTCAGGGAGGGGACAATATCGCTTTTTACAGGCTCTTTGATGATGTCAGTAGTGATGTTAGTCGTCAGGACGTCAGCCCAGAAATTGACGCTATTCAAGCGATCGCTGACAGCGGAAGTCATGGAACGGAGTTGGCGATCGCCACACTAGATATTACCCTTCCCATTGTGGATACGCATTCAACCTATGCATCTGATCCAGCAACAACACCTCATTCACAGCTTGAACATCCCTTACCCACCAGTCTGAGTCATCAGTTTGACCAGATCGTTTCGCACTTTGATGGCAATAATCGAGATCGAGACGATATTGCTGCAATGCCCATCGCAGCAGCCCTGATCAACGCCGCTGGGTTGAAGGAGAAATCAACTTTCTTTTACAACAATAATATCGGTCAGCCTAGTGTCCCTGACTTTGTTCGCAACATGCGCACGAGTGCTGCCTTTGCTGAAAACCTGGGTATTCAAACCTATGATTATGAGGTGGGTTTGGATGAGATTACCCAGACACTCGTCAGCATCTTCAACTCAGGGCAAAGAATTTTGGTGCTGGAAGGCGGACGGATGGAAATGACCTATCGTGCCCTCGAACAAACCGATCTAGCAAATCTCTACAACATTACTCTGTTATCTCACTCAAAATTCAACGAAGACTACAACGCAGGTGGAACCCGTCGATGGAGTGACTTAAAACGACGCTTTCCAATCGTCAGGTTCTTGGAGATTCGGGATCAAAATATGGGCTTTTGCAATACTCAATGGCATTGGTTAGATGACGCTGACAACGTTGTATTGCAACAAGCTCGTACCCTCATGAAGAACGCAAACACAGCATCAGACGCCCCGTCAGATGCTGGGATGCATTTTTATATCCTAACGGGCAATGAACGGGCGACGCCTCTTGATGCAAAGGCGTTCTTTGAGCAGTATCCCCCGTCTCTCGTCTCGTCACCTACGGTATCTCCAGCCCCTATCCCTGACCCTGAAATCGCTCCACCACCTCATTCAGAAATAGAGCCTGAGCCAGCTGTACCTGACATGAAACCGGATAGTCTTGATCCAGTGGATAGCCTACATTCTAATGAAAATGGAATAACGGAGACGGATAGTCCTGACCCAGAAGAGACTCTCAATGCGAATAGAAATGGAATGTCTGAAAACCCAACGATTGGACAGGATGACCTAGGACAGCAGGCTTGGTGGACGGTGCCCGTAGGTGCGGTATTCAATGCTTTCTCTCATCCTCAAGATACTTATCCATCCCAAGTCAGCTTTACGCATGTTTCAGTCCCTGGGATCAGCCAGGAATCATTATCAGAATTGAGTCAACTTCAAGCACAAGACCTGGATACGATTCCTGTTGGGGAGTTACCTGTTGACACCATGCCCCCCTCCATCGCGACACCATCAGAAAAGAATTTGTCTGTACTGAAATCTCCTGATGACAGCAAGCAAGATCAGGCACTTCAGCGGCAGGAGGAAGATACCGTGAGCAAAAAAGTAGATAAAGATAAGGTGGCGATCGCCCCATCGATCACGGCTGAAGTGTTACGCTTCGGGTAATTCTTCCAATGTCTATCGCCAGCAATGCCAAACATCAAAGGCTCTTCAGTGAATCTATGGTTGAATGTGTCGATCGACTAAGGAACCTGCAAATACAAAAGATACCCAATAGAGGGGCGGCGGGCTACGCCCGCCGCC
>JBCCWF010000241.1:0-9675 GCA_039194035.1 Cyanobacteria bacterium P01_E01_bin.6
CAGGTCGTTCCACAGCTCTTGAATGAGAGCATCCTTCTCTTCGTGACTCAGTCCATCCAGGGGCGGTAGTGCTGTCATGCAAAAAGCCTACCATCTTCTTCCACTCATCGTCGCTGGTCAACCCGGTTGAGCAATTACATTTAAAGTTCCAGATTGCAGAGTCGTGCTTCCTGATAACCGTAATGACTTGTTGCAATTAGCCCAGTGGCTTGGATGTTAAGGCGGGATTCTGAGGCGCTACTCACCCCAGAATCCCGTTGAATTTTTCCCGGCTTACGTTATCAGCCGAATGAATCAGTCAGAACAACGTGACTTTTTACCTGACAGCAATCATTGCCCAACACCGTATTTCGGGATTCTTTAATTGTCATTCCTTACTGGGAACACAAACTGAACATGATCTGCATTGGCAGGGCCATTACTTCTCAAATCAACGCCTTCTACCAAGGTGACGTCAGGTGCGACAATGCGCAGTTCTTGAATCGTGCCTGAGATAGGAGCCGCACTGACGTCAGATAACGTTGATGATGTCGAACGAGCTGGACTGGTCAGTAAGTCAGCACTTCCTGCATTCTCGGTGGGAGGAAGATCTATCTCCTCAGTCGATGTATTAGGCTGGGATTCGTTAACTGGAGCTATTTGAGCGATCGCCGGTGTCGTCGTCAAAATACATCCAAACACTGTTGCTGCCAACACAAGTCTTTTCATCGTGATGCCCTCTTTCCGTTTCAATTCAATGAAATTCAGTGAGACACAGCTACGATCGACAGACCAAAGCGTGTCAATGCAATCGAAGGAAATCATGTCTTCGATGGCGAATCATACCGGCCATTGCCTATATGGTAGCGACTGATAAGGACTACTGATCATGTTGGTATACAGGGAGCATGACATTGAATGCGGTTCCCTCTCCAGGTCGACTCTTGACGGAGATCGATCCTCCACATTTCAATAGCAATTGCTGCACAATCGATAGCCCCAAACCAGCGCCATTTGTATCTTCCCTCGAAGATTGTCGAATTCGATAAAACCGATTGAAAACCTTTGGGATCTCCGATGAGGCAATGCCAATTCCCGTGTCCTTAAACTCAAGTTGGACATAGTCACCCTGTAGGCGTGAGCGAACCCAAACTTGCCCACCTTCAGGCGTGAATTTAATTCCGTTGTGTAAGAGATTGATCACAATTTGACGGAGCCAGGTGCTCACACAAGAGACGGCAGGTAAATCCTCAGGAATGGTGTATGCCAACATCACACCTTTTTCTTGAGCAAGGGGCTGATACGTGCTGACAACGCCTGGAACAATGTCAACCACTCGAAGGGGCTGCATGGGAGCTTGTGCATCAATATGTTCAAGTTGAACAAACTCCAAGACGCTTGTAATGAGGGCACTTTGGCGATCGCACTCTTGGCTGAGTAAATCCATATACCGCTGCCGTTGATTTGGCTTCAGGCTGGATGCCCCCAGCAACGATAGCGCTGTTTTCATGGTGGACAGGGGAGTTCTGAGTTCTTGCCCCACTGTTTTAAGAAATTCGTCTTTGATCCTCAGGGAATTAATCAATTCTTCATTCTCAAGCTGCAATCCAGAGGCAACATCTGCCTGCTTTCGCGCATTTGAACTCGTTGTCCAGACATCTTCAGCATGCTGAATATGACGAGACCAAAAGCTTCCCAAAAGGATGGGGTTGATGGACGAGTCATCCACTTGTTGAGTGATCTCATCCCATCGTGAGAGGACGGATTGGGCTTCGAATGAAATGTCCGCAGACGAATCACCCAGTTCAATGGATGATTTAATCCCACGCAAGACATTATGAATAGTGCGTTCATCGAAGGAGCAAATACCCAACAAGGGATGCCGCCGCTCACGTTCATCTTCAATAATTGTGCTTGAAAAGCTATAGGCTGTTTTGGCTTTGCGTTTTGGTGAGTCTCCAGCCAATGATTGTCTCGCAGAGCGTGGTCGATGAGCTAATGCAAGGGCACGAAAATTAGGGGCGATCGCCAAAATAAAGTATTCTCGCCTGAGCCGACTATCGGCGGAGAGCGATAAAACCGTTCCTATTAATCCAGACCCTAGAGAATCGATGGGAATGGAACTGCCGCCATGGGTGCCAATATTTTGATCCTGCTCACCAATGAGAGATAAGTGAGGGTGAGTTGCATCTTCGGGAGAAGACCCAACGTCTTCAGCTTTGGCCTCTGAATCATCCGTTGATGCATCCGTCGCGTTAGCACTTTGTAGGATGTAGACCGATGGGCTCAAGCTGACCGTTTTGCAATACTGAGATAGTGCAGACTTCCATGCCGTGCCTTTGGGAAGTTTGACCCAGATTGTTGCGGGTATGTCGTGCTGTGCCAAAACCTCCACAATGGAATCAACCATCGACTTAAACGTCGCAGAACTAATCTTGAGTGGATTGGGTGGTTGCTCGGAAGCCAGGGCAAGTTCGTAGAGAGAAACATTCGCGGAAGAAGTCGAATTCATAGACAAACACTCTTGATGTAAACCACGGGCGGTTGCAGTTGCACCATTGGTTGCGTCGGGTTGTTGTTTTCAATTGCTTCAAGTGACGTCCCCGTTATGCATGCTGAATTGATGCATTCTGAAACATGGTGTTGACTTCATCTAATGAAGCAAATACCTGCACTTGAAAGATTTAATGGACTTAATGGTGCTTGTCATCACAGCTCAGCTCACACAGAGCACCCCTTCACCGATAGTACTGATGTTGACAAAAAATACCTCCTTTTCTTTAAGAAAGATTAACGTGCCAAAAGTAATGCTCTGCTGAAATGAGGAAATCAAACGTTCCTATCGAGAGAAGTATTTGATTCCACTACCGAAGACGCATCAATACTAGGTACCTGGAACTAGGTACCTAGACATCATTAAACCCAAAGCCCCACATCCTGTGCTGTCCGCTGCACGGGTGGCACAGGATGTGGAAAAGAAAAATACGTTTCATGATGGCTAGCTAAGCTGTGAGCTATTTAAACTGCGTGGTTGTCTCCCGCCTCCGGCGAGGGACAACCATCAAAATACCCAAAACAGGTGAGTTTTAGCTTACTGATAAGTAGATGGCCATCATTAAACGTATCTTTCCAAATCCTGTGCCGCCCGCTGCACGGGCGGCACAGGATTGAGGGTTTTGGCTTTAATTGACGCTGTACTTAGGTTGTCTATCAATAAATTAATCAACCCAATGTTTTGCTCGTCCAACAGCTTTTTGCCATATTGAGAATCCATCTTGGGCTTGAGCAGAACCAGAACCCGGTTCAAAGACACGATCCATCGTTCGGGCTGAGACCAGCGTAATGTAGTTATCCCAAAAACCGCTTGCTAAGCCCGCAGCAAATGCAGCACCTTGAGCCGTGACGTCCACAACATCGGGGCGCTCGACTAAAATCCCTAGTGCATCTGCCTGAAACTGCATCAGAAAATTATTTTGGCAGGCTCCACCATCGACCGTTAAGCGTTGAATGGTCGTACCGCTATCTTCATTGACAGCGTCCACGACTTCTTTAACTTGGTAGGCGATCGCCTCTAACACCGCACGAACCATATGCTCTCGCTGCACCCCACCCGTAATGCCTAAGAATGCTCCCCGTGCGCCCATATCCCAATGGGGTGCGCCTAAGCCACTCAAGGCAGGAACAAAGTAAAGGCCACCGTTATCGCTAACAGCCGTTGCCAAGTCTTCTGTATCGCTTGCAGTTGTGATGACCTGAATACCATCTCGTAGCCACTGAATACAGGCTCCAGCGGTAAACATGCTGCCTTCGAGTGCATAACTCATCTCCAGCTCACCGCTCTTTCCGGTCTGACTCCAGGCCACCGTTGACAGCAGTTGATTCTTTGACCAAGCAATGTCGGATCCCGTATGAGCCACTAAGAAAGCACCGGTGCCGTAGGTACATTTCAGTGAACCTGGGCGATCGCACCCATGCCCATAGAGTGCCGCCTGCTGATCCCCTAACATGGCCATAATCGGAATTTCGGCTCCTAGAATGCCTGGATCTGTATAACCAAACAACCCCAAGCTGGGCTTAATTTCAGGCATCAAGTGAGCAGGAATTTGAAACAGCTCTAGCAGATCGTTGTCCCACTTTCCTGATGATAGATTGAGCACCATCGTGCGACTTGCATTACTGTGATCAGTCGCGTGGACTTTTCCCTTTGTTAGGTTCCACAGCACCCAGGTGTCAATGGTGCCAGCAAGCACGTTATCCAAATCAACCGTCGGATCAGAAACAGACTTAACCTTCTCTAGAAGCCATGCCAATTTTGTTGCAGAGAAATACGCATCGAGTACTAAGCCTGTGCGATCGCGAATATCCTGAGCTTTGCCCGCGTCACGCAATTGATGACACATGGAGGCCGTACGGCGATCTTGCCAAACAATGGCATTGTGCAGAGGGCGTCCTGTGGTCTTGTCCCACAGTAAGCACGTTTCCCGTTGAACGGTTAGGCCAATGGCAGCGATTTCTGACGCATTAACCTGAGCCTTTTTTATAGCCGTTTGCATTGTCCATTGAATGTCATGCCAAATTTCTCTGGGGTCGTGCTCTAGCCATCCTGGGTTGGGATAATACTGGGTCAGTTCTTTATAGGCTTGTCCGGCGATCGCTCCATCGTGATCAAATACAATCGCCCGATTACCGGTGGTTCCTAAATCGAGCGCCATGATGTAGTTCTGTGTTGGCATAGCGTAGAAGGGAAGATAACAACAACAAATGTATGAGCTAGTCGCTTTAAGGAATTGGGAGAAACCTCATTCCCCTTGATTTTTCCCTCCATGGCTTACATCACACGCATGCATTGCCAATGGACAAGGAGACTTATCACTTCAATCGGGCTTCAGTCGGGAAGAATTTGACGGGATTTTAGGGCGCTCCCCGCTCCAAAATCTCGCTCTAACATACAAGCCGATAAGGATTCAACGAACGCAAGAATTTTGTACATGCCGCAGAGTGACGGATACAAAACTTACGACTCTCGCTCCTCAAGCATCTCAATTTCCAATTCAGGGTTATGACAGGCGATGAATCACCTACCACACCCTACACCGAAACCTAGACAGCGCAATGACTACATGAAGAGGGGTGTAACATTGCCTAGAGAGATATTAATTTTCATCATCAAAGCGAAAAATTACTTTGCCTAGAAATTACTCTTTTTAATAGGAACATTAATTAATTGTTATGAATAAGCGCTCTAGAGCGATGTTGGGATAGAGCATCTTCAGCTTAGAATTAGATGTGGGGACGAGTATGATGCACCGCAAATGCGTAGCAACACTTTATACGTTCCACTCACCATTTTCATAAACAACAGCAATTTTTAATTCACGGGTAATAAGGAAATCGTTAAAAATAAACCGCTTGACAGCAGACAACGTAATAGAGAGGAGACAGTATGAGTACGGTAGATACTCCACAAGAAGTGAATGGACGTGCTGAGCAAGAAGCAACCCAGGAGGGAACTGAAGAGATGACAATGGCAACTGAAGAGAATACAGCACCCCAAGACTCTGCAATTCAATTGAGTAAAACAGGGTCCGCATTAGGCAAGCGTCCTGTGTCTCAGAGTGAGTTTGATGTGGCAGGAACAATGGTTTTTTCTGGGATCCGTCCCATTGAAGCCGATCATATGGAAATCTATGGCACGTTAATTGGTGGACGCCCTATTGAGGCAAGCCATCTAGATGTGGTCGATACGGATAGTCTCCCAGGACATCGACCCGTATTTTCCACTGACTTAGCGGTTATCGAAGCGGACACGCTACCTGAGCATCGTCCAATTGCTGCCAGTCCTGCATTCCTCATGGAGTCCAGCACGCTTCCTGGTGGTCGCCCCATTGCATCAAACAACATTGATGACCCCAAGGCATTGATGGGATACCTCGATTAGGAATCGTTTGACTACAAAACGAAGGATTCTCATTTTAGAAAGTGAATTGGGGAGGCGTATTTGTAATATGCTTCCCCAATTCACTTTCTGGCAAAACTGACGCACTTAATGTCATGCAGCGGTGATCCCCGCCATATAGTTCTGGAAGCATCCAGGGTGATGTTGTGCGAGCTTAGCTAGTCCAAAATCGTCCTATGGCTAAAGCTCGGGCTGGGGTTGTAGACATTCATTAAAAAAACTTACTGTTTACCCTGAACAAAAGGGCTGCGAGGCTATCGTGGACGTGACCACAATCAAGATGTCTAAGGAATGAACATTCAAAAATGCCGAGATGGTTTGGGGGTAGCGGAGCCGCCACCAATCTATTTTCCGGTTTTATGTCATTCCTATTCCTAAGTTCGTCTTGCGAAGACACGGATACTATGCTTTTTGCACTTGAAAACTTGCCCTATTGGATTCTCTTAGGGACAGGCCTCTTGCTGTTTGGATTTGTCATCTTCATTGGCGGTGGGGATGACGATGCAGATGTAGGTGGAGATGTTGATGCTGATGCTGATTTAGAGGTTGACGTTAACGCCGATCTCGATCTTGATATTGACGCCAGTTCTGATTTCGACGGTGACAGTGGGGGAGGGTTGAATCCAACCTATCAACTCTTAGGTTGGTTGGGGGTGGGAAAGGCTCCTCTCGTGCTCTTGCTGGGCCTGGATTTTTCCTTGTGGGGGTTTCTGGGTTGGATGTTCAACGTGATCATCGGCTCCATTGTTGGTAGCCTACCATCAGGTCTCTTGGAGGGTGTAGTGTTCGGCAGTTCGATGCTGATTTCGCTGTCAATTGGTGGGGTGGTTTCTCGTCCCATTGGCAAAATCTTTGCATCCTTTGGGGAAGACACCAGTGGCGATCGCCTGGTCGGTTGCATTGGAACCGTTAGTTCTGCCCAGCTCTACACAGTATCTGCCAGGAAAATTGCCCAAATCGATGTCTTAGATGCAGTCAAAAATTTAGTGACCATCAACGCAGCCGTTCCAGATTGGGTCACCGACATCCCCAAGCATGGTGACGCTGTGCTGGTGATTGAGCGCTCCGAGAAAACCTATCTTTATCTTGTTGTGCTCAAAGACAGCCCTGACCAAGACCATTGGTTCCATACCATTTCTGGATCATCATCTTCTTGATCGAATCCGTCGCCATAGAAATTGTTAAACAGGAATTTTTAAACCGTCATCTTCCAAAATCAAAGCTTATCCAGGAATTAACACTATGTTGTTTTGGCTTACATTTATTCAATCGTTGCCGAGTCTTTCTCAGAACCCGCTCATGGCTCATGGCGACTCATTTCATTTCCCTGTGGAACAAGATGGAGAAATGCCAATAGAGGCGAACGCTGTGGGCGATCGCCTCTATTGGAACTCGAGTGTGGACGTCGCTACCTCTAGAAACTCATCTCCTTCCGGCTTATTGAGTACTTCGATTCAGCCAGATATCGCAACACCTACCCCAGCATTCGGGCCACTGGGAGGAATTGCCGGAGTGGGTGTCAGTATCGCTGTTGCGTTCGTCATTTTCCTCTTGCTCGCAATCTGGGCCTATACTCGCGTCTACGTCATCACCCCCAATAACGAAGCATTTGTTCGAACAGGTGGCGTTTTCGTGAAAAAGAAGATGGTGGTGCTCAATGGGGGATGTGTGGTTCTGCCCGGATTCCACGAACTCACGCGAGTCCCGCTGCGAGAGATTTCCATTGATGTCGAACGGACAGGTAATCTTGCTGTCCGGACACAGGATTATCTTCGTGCCGACATGCGAGTTACCTTCTATGTGTGCATTAATGCGTCGGATCAAGATGTATTAACAGCGGCTGCTCGGCTTTCCCAAACAGGCAAAATTACGCCAATGGACATGAAAAATGCCATTGAAAAACGGGCCGATGATGCGATTCGGGCAGCGGCGAAGAATAAGTGTCTTGCAGAAATTGACTCTGACAAGCTTGGTTTTGCCCAAGAAGTGCTGAACCTAATGCAGCAAGATTTGGGCAAGGTGGGCCTCACCCTCAACAATATTGCTATCTCGGAAATCCAAGAAAGTGATACCTACGACGAAAATAATTTCTTTGATGCTCAAGGTGTTCGGCTACGAACAGAAACAATTCAACGCTCGATTCAACAAAAGCGTGAGGTGGAACTAACGACTCGGGTTGCTATTGAACAAAAGGAACTAGATGCCGAGAAGCGATCGCTCACCATTGCGAAGGAAAAGGAGGATGCGCAGCTAGAGCAGCAATTTCAGGTCGAATCTCTAAAGGCTCAGCGCGACCGAGAAATTCAAGAAAAGCGTGCCCAAGAAGCTGCGGCAACTCAACGAGCACAGATTCTTCAAGAAAAAGCAGTCGAAGAAGAAGAAATTCGCCGGAAACTGTCGGTTGAGCAAAGCCAAATTGACGCCAATATTTCACTTGAAGAACGCAATAAAAAGTTTAAAGTGGCTCAGGCACTGCAACAACAAGAATCGGAGTTGGCTGAAATTACGCGAAAGAAGACGGTAGATTCAAATGCTCTAGAAGCTCAGGTGCAGGTGGCAGAATCTGAACGACTGGCTCGAATTGCCCAAGAGGATGTGGCGATCGCCATTGCGAAGAAAAGACAAGAGAGCTTTTTGGCTGAGGCAGAGCGCGCCCAAGCAGAAGCGGGTGTCGAAACAGCCACTGAAGTAGAAATTGCAGAGCGACTGAAACGTCTCGCTGTTATTGAGGCAGAGCAAAATGCTGATCAGCAGCGCATTTCTGAAGAAAACGTCGTCGAAATCGATGCGTTTCGTCGCCGTCGCCAAGCTGAGATTGCAAAGCAAGCGGCTGACTTAGAATCAGCAGCCATTCGCACCTTAGCGGAAGCAAACCGCGATAAAGCATTGGCCGAGGCTGACGGTATTCGTGCTCAGATTGATGCTAAGAACGTGATCAGTAGTGCAAATTTAACTGCTGATGTACTCACCAGTATGTGGCCTGACCTTGCCGAGCGATTACCAGAAGTTTTGCAGGCTCTGGCTCCACAGCCGGGTGTATTAGGCGATGCACGAATTTATGCATTTCCTGGAAGCAATGGCAATGGCAGCAACGGGCTCTCGGGCGATATCAGCAAGCTGTTATTATCAACCAGTGGCATTGAACTCATGAATACTCTGCTGGATGAAGGCCGACTCGGAAATTTGTTGGGGCAGGTAAAGAATTTGATTACGACACCGTCGTCTCAAGATTCGGCTTCTCCACAGTCAGATGGTTCTCCAAATGACATCCAGGAACTTAGCTAAGTTTGTTGCAGATGGGCACTTAGCTAGAATGATTAAAATGATATGATATTAGACCATTGTTTTTAGGTTGGATGGGGCAGGAGAATCTGGTATGACGAAAAGAACACTCGGAGGAACTCGTCGCAAGCAAAAGCGAACGTCAGGGTTTAGAGCACGGATGAGAACTAGTAATGGTCGTCGGGTTATTGCGGCACGGAGAAAGAAGGGTCGCGTTCGTTTAGCGGTTTAGCATTCCTTACAAGTAACTCACTCGTTATTTCCAAGGCGGTTTTTCTGCTTGTCACTACCTGCTCAACATCGACTGCGGCATCGACGGGACTTTTCGAAAGTCTACCGACATGGAAATCGATATCCATCCCAACATTTTGTTCTAAGAACCCTTAAAGCAAAGCCTCATAAGAGTAAAAAGGGTGCCGTTGAGGAATTATTTCCAAAACAGGGGAGTGGCGATCGCC